>CAJXJV010000094.1 GCA_913055135.1 uncultured Desulfurobacterium sp.
TCACACGTTTATTAAACCCGTTGCATATGCAGAAATTGGCTACGAAGAAAGAACCACCGGCAAGATCAAAGATCCTCTTGAGAAAACAGGCTTCTTTGGAAGACCAGAGACGTTTTTAGTTCTGTTTATCTCTTCCGTACTTTATCCATTCCACCACAAAATCCTTACATATGGAATAGAGCTCATAGCAGTTATGTCTTTCCTTTCATTGCTTCACAGAATTTTCTATCTCTACAAACGATACAGCAAAGAGTATGAGGAGTAAATAATGAAAAGACCTTACGTGCTCATAGTTTCAGAAGTAACCATTGATGGAAAGTTGACCCTTGCAAAGGGAGTTTCAAGCAAAGAGATAATGAAATTAATGGATGAAGAGGCAAACAGGTATCTCCATCAGATAAGAGCTGAGTGCGATGGAATTATGGTCGGAGCAAACACCGTAAGGATTGACAATCCAAATCTCACAGTAAGGTACGTTAAAGGAAAAAACCCTACAAGGATTATTCCAGCATCAACAGGGGACATACCTCTTGACGCCAACGTTTTGAATACAGATGTAGCACCTACGGTGATTGCCGTTTCAAGAAAAGTTCCAGCCGAAAGACTGGAAAAATTAAAAGAAAGAGGAGCTCAGGTTGTTGTTGCAGGTGATGAAAGGGTGGATTTTGTAGAGCTCCTTCCAAAGCTTTATGAGATGGGAATCAAAAAGCTCATGGTAGAAGGTGGAAGCAAAGTAAACTGGGAACTTATAAAAAACGACCTTGTTGACGAGATAAGGTTAATCCACCTTCCTGTAGTAGTTGGTGGAGATGACGTTCCTTCACTTGTTTCCGGAGAAGGATTCAAAACCCTTGAAGCAGTAAAGAGATTTAAGATTAAAAGAGTCTTTCAATGCGGAAATCAGGTTATAACCGAGTATGAGAAAAGTTGATAATGAATACGGAGGACAAAATGGTAGAAAAAACCATATGGCTATCTTATGATCTTGATCCGTTTAAAGGGGATTTTAATGGTTTATATAAATTTTTGGATTCTGTAGATGCAAAAGAGTGTGGCAGTTGTTTGGCAGTTTTTAAAATGAAATTTGAAAGTGAAGATGCGGTGATTAACAAACTTAAAGAACTCATTAGAAGTAGCGTTAATTTAAACGACGATGATAGAATCTACATCATCTATCGTAGTGGAAACAGAGTAAAAGGTAAATTTCTTTTTGGCAGGAGAAAAACCAACCCCCCTTGGAAAGGATACTATTCAGAAGTAGTGGTAGAGGACGATGGGTAAAGTTTGTATCATTCTCGACACGTGGTTTCTTATTGGAATCTGTAGAAGAGAAAGTGAAGCTGACTCCTTGTGGGAGTATCTGAAAAGGCTTATTGAAAAAAATAGAGTTTTTAAAATTATTCTACTTACTCCTGTAATCTGTGAATTTTTGAAGAGTGAAAACTTGAATTGCATCAGGCTTTTCAAGAAATTTCTTGAAAAGTACGGAAACGTTATAGAAATTGAGGATTATTGTTCTGAAGAATTATCTGAAAACCTGTTAGGAGAATTGCTTAGATGGCAGTTAAGTTATACGGATTTGATGGTTGCAAAATTTTTCATTAGAAAAATAGAGGAACTGCATCAAATAGACTTGCTACTTTTAACCAAAGACAATCGCTTGAGACAATTCCTTGGTTACATTTTAAGAAATTCCCAAAATACCAGACTCTTAAGCGGAATCTATAATCCTTTATATCTTATGGAAGATTATTTAGCCCATGACTAAGTACATCTTAAAACGTTTTCTTCAGATGATTCCAATCGTTATTGGAATGACGTTTGTCTCTTTTCTCATCATCAAACTTGCTCCAGGGGACTTTTTCACGCAGCTTGAGATGAATCCTTCTATTTCAAAAGAGACGATTGAGGAGCTCCGAAAACTTTACAGTCTCGATCAAAACATCATTATCCAGTACTTCCACTGGCTCTGGAACGCACTCCACTTCAACCTCGGCTACTCATTCGCCTATCACAAACCTGTAACCGAACTGATAGGAGAAAGACTGCTGAACACCTTAGAACTTACAGTTTCCTCTTTTATCCTTTCCTGGCTTATATCAGTTCCTCTGGGAATAATTGCTGGCGTCTACAATGGAAAACTTCTTGACAGAATAATTTCCTTCTTCTCCTTCTTTGGAATTTCTATTCCCAACTTCTTCTTAGCGTTTATTCTGATGTACTTTGCAGCAAAAACGGGAATTTTTCCCATTGGTGGAGTTGTTTCGCAGAACTACGAAGAGCTTTCTTTTATCGGGAAAATCCTTGACAGGCTCTGGCACATGGCAATCCCTCTAACTGTCCTTGTTATTGGAAGCATAGCAGGGCTTTTAAGACTTGTTAGAAGCACAATTATTGACGAACTGAATAAGGACTATGTTAAAGTAGCAATAGCCAAAGGAATTCCCTACAGAGTTGTTGTGATGAAACACGCCTTCAGAAATGCACTGAATCCCTTCTTGACCCTTATCGGCTTTGATATCGCTGGACTACTTTCTGGAGCTGCCCTAATCGAAATAATAACTGCCTGGCCAGGAATGGGAAGATTGATGTTTGATGCAGTCATGTCTCAGGATCTCTTCCTTGTCATGGGTTCCCTCTACATAGGTGGAATAATGCTCGTTATTGGAAACCTCATAGCAGATATTCTCCTTGCTCTCAACGATCCGAGAATAAGAGAAAAAGAAGTGGAAGGAAAAGTTGCTGGATAGAACAATGAAATTTTTAGAAGGTCTTTACAGGAAGAATAAACTGGCAGCTTTTTCCTTTGTATTACTCCTTTTCTTCTACTTTGTAGCTCTCTTTGCCGATTTTCTTGCACCATACCCTTATGATATCCAGTTCAGGCACAATCCCTATCATCCACCTACACCGATTCATTTCTTTGATAGGGAAGGAAACTTTCATCTAAGACCTTTCGTCTATGGTCATAAACTCGTTGATCCTGTAACGAAAACTTACAAAACAAACTACTCCCGAATCTATCCAATTAAATTTTTCGTTAGAGGATTTACCCATTACCTGTTTGGTTTCATAAAAACCGATATTCACCTTTTCGGCGTTAAAGATGGTCATATCTTTCTATTTGGAACAGATAGACTTGGAAGAGATATATTTTCCCGCCTCCTCTATGGAACAAGAATTTCTCTAACCATAGGTTTGATTGGTGTTGCCATCTCATTCTCAATAGGGATTTTAGTAGGTTCAATAGCAGGCTACTTCGGTGGAAAAGTTGACAACGCAATAATGAGACTCATTGAGATACTCATGGCTTTCCCTGCCTTCTATTTAATGCTTGCTCTGAGATCGATGTTTCCAGTTGACATACCAAGTGTTCTTGTCTTCATAATAATCATCGCAATACTCTCTCTTATAGGCTGGGCAGGACTATCCCGAGTTATAAGAGGTATGGTTCTCTCCATCAGAGAACTGGAGTTTGTGAAAGCTGCAAGAGTTCTTGGAGGTAGCCACTTTTATACTATAGTTAAGCACGTAATACCAAACACCCTATCTTATGTTATCATTGCAGCAACCTTGAGTATTCCCGGCTACATCCTTGGCGAATCTGCCCTCAGTTTGATCGGATTGGGAATTCAGGAACCCTATCCTTCATGGGGTAACATGCTTTCTGAAGCGAGCAACGTTCACGTTCTCTCTGCTTACCCCTGGGTTCTCTTGCCTGGATTTGCAATTTTCGTGGTTATAATGGCTTTCAACCTTCTTGGAGACGGACTGAGAGACTACTTCGATGTGAAGATGGAGAGGTAACGGCATGCTGTACCTTCTTTTCTATCAGACACTTGGGATAATCCTATTTAAATACATAACGTTTAGAAGTATCTACGCTGCTATCACCGCAATGATTGTAGGATTTCTCTTGTTCCCCTGTTTTGAAAAGAGATTAAAAGATCTGCAGTTCAAACAGACAATAAAAGAATACCTTCCGGAAACTCACAAGAAAAAAAACGTTCCCACAATGGGAGGACTGCTCATCATCATTGCTCTAATTTTTTCCATAATCCTCTGGAATAATCTTTTCAAACCTTTTGTATGGCTATGTCTCATAGCCATCACAGGATTCGGAATAATAGGTTTTATAGACGACTACATTAAAGCAAAACTTAAAAATCCTGAAGGACTCTCCGAAAGGAAGAAGTTCATATCCCAGATTACTGTAGCCACTCTGATAGCAGCTGGACTTTACTCGATGGGCTTTTCCACAGAACTTTACTTTCCTGTGTTTAAGAACATCCACATAGATCTGGGATACCTCTTTATTCCCTGGGCAGTTTTTGTGATCGTCGGCACTTCCAATGCTGTTAACCTTACCGACGGACTTGATGGTCTTGCAATAGGTCCTGTAATTACGACCAGCTTTGTCTTCCTTGTTTTCTCCTACATTGCCGGAAACGTAAAACTGGCTAATTACCTGCATCTTCCCTATGTTTCCGGAGCAGGTGAACTGGCAATTATCTGCGCTGCCGTCATAGGAGCTTCACTTGTCTTTTTATGGTTTAACACTTATCCTGCAGAAGTTTTTATGGGAGACGTCGGTTCACTTTCACTTGGAGCACTCCTTGGAACAATAGCAGTGATCACAAAGGAGGAGTTTATACTGGCAATTGCCGGCGGAGTTTTTGTTTTAGAAACTCTTTCTGTAATTATTCAAAGATACTATTTCAAGTACACAAAAAAGAAGTATGGAGAAGGAAGAAGAATCTTCAGAATGGCTCCACTTCATCACCATTTTGAGAAGAAAGGATGGGAAGAACCTAAAATAACTGTGAGATTCTGGATTATTTCAATAATCCTTGCTTTGATAGCTTTAAGTATGCTGAAGATTAGATAAATCAAACCTCTATCCCAGCAGCTCTAAGAATGCTTAAGATCGACTTATCCTTCAACCGACAGGGAGATTTAACGTTAAATCTATCAACTTTTTCGATGATTCCCATTTCTTTAAGAATTGAAGCATGCTGAGACAGAAGGGGTTGAGGAACTCCAAGAAATTCTCTTATCTCTTTGGTTTTTTTTGGACCACTGGCAAGAGAGACTATTATTCCTATTCTTATTGGATTTGACAGGATTTCAAAAAGTTTGGCATATTCGCTATACTTCTCGTAACGTTTTTCACATCTATTGTTCATCACAACCTCCCCGTCTATGTACGGATATTTTAACACGAATAAATTCAAAATTTTGCAGGAGAAGAAATGTTTAAAAGAATTAAAGAAGACATAGAACGAATAATTAATGAAAGGCTTTTAAACCTGGAGGTAGAAGACATCGTAATATCAAACATTCACAACCTTGCAGCAGAATTTCTGAAAAAAGCTAACATCAAAGTCTCAGGAAATATAGATATTATCGAAGCAGCAAGTGACGTAATAGAAAACGTGACAGCTGTTCCAGAAGAAATGAAATTTGACGTCCTATTAGTTGATGAAGCTCAAGATTTAAAGAAATCGTGGTTCAAATTCATAAAGCATATCGTAAAAAACAATGGACTCATTATCTTTGGAGTTGATGAAACCCAAAGAATCTATGACCACGTAAACTGGAAGTGGAAAGACACTCCATTTCCGATCCGAGGGAGGAAAGTTACTGTCCTAAAGAAGATCTACAGAACAAGTCAAGATGTACTAAGGTTGGGTATTAAATTCCTTATGAACGATCCCGGTCTGGTGAAAGAACTGCGGGAACTGGATGCTTGGATAGATATGAATCAACTGGAATTTTT
>CAJXJV010000095.1 GCA_913055135.1 uncultured Desulfurobacterium sp.
CGGTAAGAATTTTCGAGAGAATCTCTAAGGTGTATGTAAATGTTCTGGAGAAAATGATAGAAGAACTTACCAGAAAACTTTAAGAGATTGGAAAAATTGAACGTGCGTCTTAGAGAAAGAGAGGTTTTAACTATTAAGAAAGCAATAACAGAGTTTGACCCTGAAGCCGAAATTTTCATTTTTGGTTCAAGAGCAGACTTAAGTAAGAAAGGCGGAGATATTGATATTCTTGTTCTCTCTGATAGAATTGGCTGGAGAGAAAGAAGGAAGATAAGAATAGCTCTGATTAAGGAATTAGGAGATAGAAAGATCGATTTAATAGTTTCTCAAAAAGATGAAATTGAAGAACCTATTGTAAAATTGGCTCTTGAAGAAGGAGTAAAAGTAAAGTGAGTAGGAAAGAGTTATTTCTTAAAAACCTTGAAGATTTCAAAAGAAATATACACTGGCTTGTCAGATCTTTAGAAAAAGCCAAAGAAATAGATATCTCCAGCTTAGAGGAAGAGGACATTGAAAAAATAGAAGTTTTGTTCTCAAGGTTTTCGAGAAGTGTTGATATGCTTATAAATAGAATACTGCGTGGAATAGATCTGTTAGAGCTGGAGGATGCTGGAACCAAACTGGACGTAGTTATCAGAGCTGAAAAAAGGGGATTCGTTGAAAGTTATGAAGAGCTTATAGCTTTGAAGGATCTGAGAAATGAATTAGCTCATGAATTTATTGGAGAACGGTTTGTAGATAAATTATCCGAAGTTCTGGAATCTTCAGAGAAGATAATAGGAATAGCAGACAGAGTAATGGACTATATCTATAATCAGTTACTACCAAAAATAAGAAGTCATAATGAGTAATAAGTCCTATATTTCACTTAGTCTAAAACTTTCAGAGGGAGCTCTATGAACCAGGAACTTATAAGGAATTTCTGCATAATTGCTCATATAGATCATGGAAAATCAACTCTGGCAGATAGGCTTCTTGAATATACGGGGGCAGTTTCGAAAAGAGAACTTAAAGAGCAAATGCTTGATACTCTTGAGTTAGAGAGAGAAAGGGGTATTACCATTAAACTTAACGCAGTTCGAATGAAGTACACGGCAGATGATGGTAAAACCTACACGATGCACCTCATAGACACTCCCGGACACGTTGACTTTACTTATGAAGTTTCAAGAAGCCTTTCTGCCTGTGAGGGAGCTCTCTTAGTCATTGATGCAACACAGGGAATAGAGGCTCAAACTATTGCCAACTTTTTCTTAGCTCTTGATGCTGGACTGGAGATTATTCCGGTTATAAACAAGATTGACCTTCCAAGTGCCAATGTTGAATGGGTAAAAGAGCAGATTGCTGATGTTTTAGGTCTTGATCCAGAAGAAGCAATTCTTGCATCTGCCAAAGAAGGAATTGGAATAAAGGAAATTCTTGATGCGATAGTTAAAAGAGTTCCACCCCCTTCTGGTTCTCCTGACAAGCCATTGAAAGCTCTGATTTTTGATTCTTTCTATGATAACTACAAGGGAGTTATTCCTTTCATCAGAGTTTACGATGGGGTTATCAAACCCGGGATGAGAATCAAACTGATGTCAAATAATAAAGAATTTGAAGTTGTTGAGGTAGGAACCCAGTCTCCAAACATGGTGAAGCTTGATAGCCTTGGTGCAGGAGAAGTTGGCTGGATAGCGGCAAACATTAAGAATATTGAAGATACTCAGGTTGGAGATACGATAACTAATGCTGAAAATCCAACTGAAGAACCATGTCCTGGATTTAGACCAGCCAAGCCGATGGTTTTTGCAGGACTCTACCCTGTGGATTCTGATCAGTATGAAGCTTTAAAAGAAGCTCTTGAAAAATTAAAACTAAATGATGCAGCACTCTTCTTCGAACCTGAAACTTCAGCTGCTCTTGGATTTGGTTTCAGGTGTGGTTTCCTTGGACTTCTCCACATGGAAGTGATAAAAGAAAGGCTTGAAAGGGAGTTTGGACTTGAGTTAATAGCAACTGCTCCAAGCGTTGTTTATAAAGTTTACCTTAATGATGGAACTGTTTTAGATGTTCAGAATCCAGCAGAGATGCCACCACGAGAAAAAATTGAGAAAATAGAAGAGCCTTACATCACAGCTTCAATTATTACCCCTGCTGACTACGTTGGTCCGATTATGCAGCTCTGTCAGGACAGGAGAGGTATTCAGACAGGTTTCACATACCTTGACCAGAGCAGAGTTGAGCTGAGATACGATATGCCACTTTCGGAGATTCTCTTTGATTTCTTTGATAAGTTAAAGTCTGTTTCGAGAGGTTATGCGTCATTTGATTACGAATTTGCAGGTTATAGACCTTCTGAACTTGTTAAACTCGACATTCTGATAAATGGAAAACCTGTAGATGCTCTATCTGTTATAGTTCACAAGGATAAAGCATACCAGAGGGGAAGGCAGCTTGTTGATAAGCTTAAGGAGATAATCCCGAGACAGCTCTTTGAGGTTGCTATTCAGGCTGCCATTGGGAATAAAATTATTGCCCGTTCAAACGTTAAGGCTTTAAGGAAAGACGTCCTTGCCAAATGTTACGGTGGTGACGTGACCCGTAAGAAAAAGCTCCTTGAGAAACAGAAAGAAGGTAAAAAAAGAATGAAGATGCTTGGAAAAGTTGAAGTTCCTCAGGAAGCGTTTCTTGCTGTTTTGAAGGTAGAGTAAACTCCCCCACCGAGGGGGAGAAAATTGAATAAGGGCAAATAGAGGTTACCTGCAGGAAGGCATCTCTATCAATCCTACGTTTCCATCTTTTCTTTTATATACAACTGCCGCATTCCCCGTTTCTACATTACAGAAAATAACAAACTCCCTGTTTGAATCAAGGAGTTTAACTACAGCATCTTCTACAGAAATCGGCTTATAAAGCTCAGGCTCTTCCTCAATGATTTCAATGGGTTTCTCGACAACCTCTTTTTCTTCTCCAACAGTAATACCTCTTTTGAAAGAGTTTTTCTGTGCTTCCCTTATGGCTTCAGTCCTGACTTTATCCTTTAGCCTCCTTAACTGCTTTTCAGCTGCATCTATAACGTAATCGATAGCTGTATAAAGGTCATCAGTTTCTTTCTTTATAATCAATGTGTGGTCAAAAACGTGGTAAATGATAATTTCTACAGAAGAGCGATACTTCTCTTTTTTTACAATTATGTCCGCAAAGAATTCTCTTCTATCGTCGTCTCCTAAATACTTCTCAAGTTTTCTAAATTTCTCCTCCAGTATGCTTTTGATAGCTCCTGTCAGGTCAATACCGTCACCTATCATGTTCAGTCTTAGAGTTGCCATCCCTTCCTCCTTTTACTGATATCTCTTACTTTTAAATTAAATCAAATAGGGAGCTGTGTCTATGGGAAAGAAAAAGGTTTACCTTCTTTTTTCTGGAGGTCTGGACAGCATCATTGCTGCAAAGCTTTTAAAGAATTCAGGATATGAAGTTGTTGGAGTTCATATAACTTCTCCCTTTTTCCAGAAAAACCTGGAAGAGCTAAAGGAACTAGCAGAAAAACTTGGTATAGAGCTGAAAATCATAGAAGCAGGGGATGACTATCTGGAAATGCTAAAAAATCCTGTTTATGGATATGGAAAAAACATTAATCCCTGTATTGACTGTAAGGCTTATATGTTGAGAAAACTTAAAGAGATAGCTGGAAATAACATTATCGCTACCGGCGAAGTTCTTGGTCAGAGACCGATGTCTCAGAATTTAGATGCTTTTAGAAAAATAGAGAAGCTTTCTGGATTGAAGAGAAGAATTCTAAGACCTCTATCCGGCAAGTTGCTTCCCCCGACACTTTATGAAGAAGAAGGTATAGTTGAAAAGGAAAAGCTTCTGGATTTAAAGGGGCGTTCAAGGAAAAAATATCCAGAGATTCTGGAAAAGTTAGGAGTGAATCTTGAAAATCTTCCGACTCCAGCAGGAGGGTGTCTCCTAACAGAACAGGCTTTTGCAAAGAAAGTGAAAGATTTAATGGATAACGATGAATTAACATGGGAAAATGTAAGGCTTCTAAGGATTGGAAGACACCTTAGGATTGGAAACTGTAAGCTTGTTATTGGTAGGAATAAGAAAGAAAACGATCTCCTGAGAGAATATAGTAAAGAAGGTGATTTCTTGCTGTGGACACCTGGAGTACCTGGTCCTACTGCTATTTTGAGATGTAAGATAAAACCTGAACTATCTCAGATTAAAACAGCAGCCGGTATTGTTGCGAGATACTCTGACGCGAAAGAAGAACCTTCTGTTGAGGTGGTAGTGGAAAAAAATGGTAAACTAATAAATAAGCTGTTAGTTAAACCAATATTTGATATCAATCAGTTTGCTATTACTTAGGAGGGAGAGATGCCACTCTTTGAAAAAGTTCTTTATTCAACGGATTTTTCTCCGCTTGCTGAATATGCTCTTGACTATGTTAAGAAATTAAAGGAAGCAGGAGCAAAAGAAGTTATTGTTGTTCATGTTGTTGATGATCTATCGATCGAACTTCCTGATGGAGCAGATCTTTTGAGAGAAAAAGAACTTTTTAAAATTCTTCCAGAAGTTGATCAAGAATATGTGACTTCAATAGTTGAAAGGCTGGAAGCTATAAAGCAAGAGCTGGAAAAAGAGGAGTTATCTGTTAAGCTTTACCTGAAGTATGGAAATATCTCTCGTCAGATTGTAAAAGTAGCAGATAAAGAGAGTGTAAAGTTGATAGTTATGGGAGCTCACGGTAAAGGTTTACTTACAGAGATAATCCTTGGAAGTGTTTCAACTGACGTAATAAGGAATGCAAACTGTCCTGTTTTAATCGTTAAAAAGATGGAGGAGTAATGCTTTTCCGAAAGATTCTTTATCCGATAGATTTAGAAAAAGCAAGTCTGGAGGCAAAGCCGTATATTTTTAAATTAAAAGATGCAGGATGTATGGAAGTACACCTTCTCTACGTTATGGTTCCTTCTGAATGGGGGTTAATTCCAAAGGGAAATTACAATTCTGAGGAAATGATAGAAGCCCTGAAAGCTTCT
Source organism: uncultured Desulfurobacterium sp. (assembly GCA_913055135.1). GTDB lineage: Bacteria > Aquificota > Aquificia > Desulfurobacteriales > Desulfurobacteriaceae > Desulfurobacterium. Next base: position 5,031 of record CAJXJV010000095.1, read on the forward strand.
ATGAGTGAAGGATATGTTGATGGACTGAAAAGGACGTTCCGAAAACTTCAAGAAGTTGCCAGAGAATTTGAAGAAGAAGGTATAAAAGCATTTATTTCTATAATTCCCGGCAAACTTAGTGAGGTAATTTCGTCTTATGCAGAGGAAAACGACATAAAGCTTGTTGTCCTTGGTGTTTCTGCCGGATCCTTATCTTTCTTCAAGATAGGAGAAATTGTAGATATAATAAAAGCCTCTACTAAGCCATTGCTTATTGTAAAAAGTAAAGTAAATTATTCCTCTGAAAATGAGAAATAGTTTTTTACTGCACTGTGAAGTTCCAGATAAAGGAGGATAGTGTGGATAGGAGAAGCTTTTTGAAGGACAGCTTAAAAGCTGGATTAGGTGTTGCAGTTGGTTTTACAGCGGGAAATAGTGTTGTGCTGGCAAGAGGAGTAAAAAGCCATCAACAAATGGAACTTCCATACCCATACGTAAAGCTTGATCCAGAGAAAGTTGCTAAAAGAGCTTACAACTATTACCACAAGGGACATTGTGCATATGCCGTATTTGCTTCAATACTTGATGAGCTTAAAGAAAAAGTTGGAGAGCCATACACCTGTATACCATCCGAGCTTTACGTGTACGGCAAAGGCGGAATCGTTGGCTGGGGAACAGTGTGTGGAGCTTTAAACGGTGCATGTGGAATAATTACATTGACCTGTAAAGATTACGCAAAAGTTATAAAC
>CAJXJV010000096.1 GCA_913055135.1 uncultured Desulfurobacterium sp.
GAAGGTAGGGTAGATGTTCTATTCTATGGTACTCTTCTAAGAAAAGTGTTCGAGTACAGACAAGTTAAAGGGGATCTCCCCGAAGAGATTAAAAGGTTTTCAAACATTCTCGGAGAGATTCTCCCTGTCTGTGATGCAACTATTTTTAAAAAGGATAGAAATTGGTTTTTTCTAAAAGCTGAAATCGGGAAAGACTTTTTGAAAGATAAATGTTGCACAATTGGAAAGCAGGCGAAATTTGTGGAGAGGACATCAAGGCAATTGAACATTGATTTTTTGAGTTTGTTCTTATTTGACAATGATGCCAATGCAGATGAGGAAGTATGTAGAAATTGTTTGACAGATAATAGATTTGTCACGTTACTCGTAGAAACACCTGAAAAACTGGTGGTTAAAGCTTTCAGTGTCTTTCCCGGTGACCAACGTACAGCATTCGAAAATTGCCGGCAAATCATTATCCAACCAGAGACTTCTTATAGTAAACGCTTAAAACAAGAGTTCACTTTGATAAAAGCCGTCATTGGATGGAAGTGCTACTACAACCTTTTTGAAAATATTCTTGAACATCAAGAATGCAAGGATAGAATATTATCTATGATTCCAGATCAATTGATACGGATTTTTAAGGAATAAGAAACATGCTTGAAAGAATAAAGGTTTATATGGAAATGATAAAGGTAGAGCACACGGTTTTTGCTCTACCTTTTGCCCTTACTTCAGCTCTCATTGCTGCCCACGGGTTTCCAACGCTCTTTCAAACGTTCTGGATAGTTGTAGCCCTTTTCGGAGCGAGAACAGCTGCAATGAGCCTAAATCGTCTCATAGATGCTGAAATTGATGCTAAAAATCCGAGAACTGCTAATAGACATATTCCAAGAGGGATTGTAAAGAAATCAGAAGCTTTAATTCTGGCAATTATCGGTTTTGTCCTTATGGTTTACAGTGCTTATAAGCTTAATCCTCTCGCTTTTAAACTATCTCCAATAGCAATTTTAGTCCTTGTTCTTTACTCTTTTACAAAACGGTTCACATACCTGTGCCACATAGTCCTTGGAGTGGCTATTGCCCTTGCTCCACTTGGAGCATGGATTGTCGTTAAAGGTTCTGTTTCTCTTTCTGCTTTTATTCTTTCTTTTTCGGTCGGACTCTGGGTTGCAGGGTTTGACATAATCTATGCCCTTCAGGATGTGGAGTTTGACAGGAAAGAAGGGCTTTACTCGATTCCAGCAGTACTTGGAGATGAGAGAGCGCTTATCCTTTCAAAACTATTTCACATTTTGACGCTGATTGGTCTTATCTGGATCGGGGTTTTAGAAAAACTTGGGTTCTGGTACTACATAGGGCTTGGAGTTTCTGCTTTTCTGATGGCGAAAGAACATAAGATCATTTCTCAGGACAGAAGTAAGATTGGTTATGCCTTTTTTAACCTCAATGGCTATATAAGTTTAACAATTTTTTTCTTTACTCTGGTTAACTATTTGTGGGAAATGATGTGGAATTCCTGAAATACTTGATTTCCATTCTGGTTATAGTTGATCCAATTTTTGCGGCAATTGTTGTTGCAGGGCTTGTAGAGAGCCACAAAGCCGTTGAAAGAATCGCATTTAGGGCTTCTCTGACTGTTCTGATTGCCTTTCTTGTTACCATCATTTCAGGAGAGAGATTTCCTGAACTTATAGGGGTAAATATATTCAGCATAAAAATATTCGGTGGTCTCATTCTCCTCCACATGGCATTCCAGATGCTCCAGGCGAATCCTCCAAAGACCAAACATACTGAGGAGGAAGGTGAAGCTGCGATGGAGAAGGAAGACATATCGATAATTCCCCTTGGAATTCCAATACTTTTTGGACCTGGAGCCTTTACTACTGTCTTAATCTTCAAGGAGGAGGCTGAAAGTGGCTGGAATGATTTGTTGCTTCTTCTTTCGATTTTTCTTGCTGTAATTATCATATACTTTACCTTAAAGAATGCTGGAGTCTTTGCAAGGAAACTTGGAACAACAGGAATAAACGTTACTGTAAGGATTTTTGGACTTTTTGTTGGAGCTCTTGGCTCTCAGTTCGTTGTTGATGGGGTAAAACACCTTTGGATTCAGGGGTAAACAATGAAGGTTGTTCTTCAAAGGGTTTTAAGTGGAAAGGTTGTCGTTTCGGGAGAAACTGTAGGAGAGATTGGACAGGGAATAGTTGTCCTTGTTGGATTTGAGAAGGGTGATATAAACTCCTACATAGACAAGATGGTAGATAAAATTGTAAACCTTCGTATATTTGAGGATGCAGCAGGGAAAATGAATCTTTCTGTAAAGGATATAAACGGTTCTCTGTTAATCGTTCCAAACTTTACCCTTGCTGCTGACTGCAGAAAGGGCAGGAGACCGAGCTTCCAGTCTTCTGAGGATCCAGAACGGGCTGAAGAGATGTTCAAGCGGTTTGTTGAGAAGTGTAAGGAATTGGGGGTTGAGGTTCAAACAGGAATTTTCGGAGCAGATATGAAAGTCCACATTGTAAACGATGGTCCTGTAACTTTTATACTGACCAGTAAAGACTTTTCTTAAAAATTCCTTATAAGAGGGAAAAAGTAGATGAAACTACAGCTTCCACAGATAGTTCAGTACTTACCTTCATGGCTGAAGGTAGATTATATTCTCGCCTTAGTATTCTTTTTGCTTTCGATAATCTCTTTACGGTCTCCCTCCCTCATAACAAAACTTCTATTAAAGTTTTTTCTGAGAGATGATAAGTTAACGAAAGGAGAAAAGCTTTTTATAAAGCTTTCTATCTGGATTTCTTATTTCTTAGCTCTCCTCTTCTTAAACTTAGCAATTACTCAGCTACCAATACCTGAGAAGACTCTATTTATTGTTGATAAAGTCTTCTTTATTCTTTACGTTGGAATAATCTCGTTCATATCAATCAAGATTCTTGACATAATTGTTGAAAAGTTTTCCAGCGGCATGAAGAAAAGTGTATCACCTTCTGAAGCTCCTCTGGTAGATACTTACTACTCCATGCTTTCGAAACTTGTAAACATTTTTGTTTTTACTATTGCTCTGATTGCTATCCTCGACAGGTTTGGATTCAATGTAACTTCCCTTGTAACATCTCTTGGCATTGGTTCTCTTGCTGTGGGTCTGGCAGCCCAGGACACGATCAAAAACTTCATTTCAGGGGTTCTTCTTGTCACCGACAGACAGTTCAGGATAGGAGATAGAGTTTACATTAAAGACATAGATGTTGAAGGATACGTTTACGATATAGGTCTTAGAACTACAAAAATCTTGACGATTACAGGGAATAACCTTATAACAATTCCAAACTCAAAACTGACAGAAGGGATAATAGAAAATTCCCTCTATCCGGACCCAAGGGTTAAAGATTTCGTTGAAGTTGGGGTAGCTTACGGTTCAGACGTTGAAAAGGTCAAAGAGCTTCTCATTAAAGCTACAGAAGGAATAGAAGGAATACTGAAAGAACCTCCGCCTTCGGTCTATTTCATTCAATTTGGTGATAGCGCCCTAATCTTCAAGCTAATTTACTACGTTGAGAAAAAAGACATGGCTTTTGGAATTAAATCAACGCTTCACGAGAGAATAGTTAATCTTTTCGAAGAAAACGGTATAGAGATACCTTTCCCTCAGAATGATGTGTGGTTCAAAAATCCTCTGAGGGTAGAAGTTAAAAATGGAGAAACTCTACAGCATAAAGATGAGAAGTTCTAAAGGAGAGCTCCACATTTCTGGAGCTGAAAGGATAGTTTCTGAAAGCGAGATAGAATCTATTGCTGTTCAATTGATAAATAGGGCTTTAAACCACTCCAGGGGAAGGGCTGATTTTATAAACCTGAAAATTGAAGAATTAAAAGAGCTTCCGACCTTCAAGCCTCTTCTTCCCGTTTTTGAGCTTACTGGATACAAGTGTGTTAAGAGCCTTCTGGAAAAGCTCTTCTCTCTATCGGAAATTCCAGTAGATTTGGGAATTAAGACTTATGAGAGACTTCTGTCTGGTCCTGCACCTGACGGAAAAACAATGAGGGGAGCAATGGTTGTAGAGGTTCCATCCGGGAAAAGGCTTGAACCAGATAAGTATCGGGGAGTTAGAGCTTCTTACCTTGACGTGGACAGAGAGACGAGTGAACTCGTAAAAAAATCAGTTAGAGAGGGTTATACGGAGAACTTTAAAGAAGCTCTTGTCCTTTCAACGAAGATTCTGTCTTTTGAAGGTGTTTTAGGAGAACTTTGTGTTTCTGATGATCCGGACTACACAACAGGCTATCTCTCTCTTAAAGGAAAAGGATACTTCCGTATAAAGAATATTAAACCACAGGGGTTATTCACAGGAGGCAGGGCGATATTTATAAAACCTAAAGTTAAGATATCAGAGTTAATTCACTATCTGGAAAAAGTACCCTTTATTGCTAAGGGATTTTCAAGTTATTCAGCCGTTCCAATTGAGGAAATAGAGAGGCTATTCTCGTAAAAATCTCCCGACTTGATATTGCCTTCTACGCTTGCACCTGGTTCTACAGAAAGTTTCTGAGTTACGATATCCCCTCGGATTTTCCCTGTAGTTTTAATTTCTACCTCTTGTGAAGTTATATTTCCTTCAACTGTTCCCATTATAACAATAAATTCTGAAAAAATGTTTCCCTTTATCTTTGAGGTTTCACCAAGTATTATATAATCTCCTTTGATGTCTCCGTTTATTTCCCCATCAATTCTTATTTTTCCTTCAGCTATAACGTTTCCCTCTATTCTTAAACCTTCAGCAAGGATACTTTTGATTTCTGCTGAATTACTATTTTCCCTTTTTTCTCTTTTTCGTATCATCAAAGGAAACCTCCAGATAGCTAATAGGGTTTACTATCTTGGTTTTATACTTAATTGTATAATGGAGATGAGGTCCGGTACTCCTACCTGAATTTCCAATCATTCCTATTATTTGCCCCCTTTCTACAAAATCTCCTTTTCTAACTAAAAGTTTTGCCAGGTGGCCGTAACGGGTTAAGAAATCGCTATTATGTTTGATAACTATGCATTTCCCCATTAATCCACACCAGCCGGCCTTTATAACCTTTCCATCTGCAGGTGCTCTTACAGGAGTTCCCCATCTGTTAGCTATATCAACTCCCAGATGAAATTCTATTCTTCCTGTAATGGGATTTCTGCGAAGCCCAAAACCTGATGTTATTCTTCCAATTGTGGGATAACCCAGAGGTGTTGTTTTAAGATTGTAAATTATGTAGTCAAGGCTTGGAATTACAGAAGATAAATCTATGTCGTTGGTATCGAAGATCTCCTCTATTGGTACTCCAGGACCACCTTCTCCTTCGCCGCCAGAAGAGACATTTATACCAACTTTTTTCATCAGAGAATCTATGATTTCTATCCTTTTAGTTAGTTCCTGTAGGGTCTTTTCCTTCTCCTTTCTTAAAGTGGTAACTTCGGTTCTGAGCCGGGCATTTTCCTTTCTGTAATCAAGAAGCTCTTTCTGGAGCCCTGCAATTTCCTTGCTGGTCTGATCATAGTAGTTAAAAGATTTGTAAGTGAGAATACCTGAATACAGAAGAAGAATTACGGTGAAGAAAATAGCA
>CAJXJV010000097.1 GCA_913055135.1 uncultured Desulfurobacterium sp.
ATTCCATAGGTAAGGATCTTATGGTGGAACGGATAAAGTACGGAAGAGAAAAACAGAACTAAAAACGTTTCCGGTCTTCCAAAGAAACCTGCCTTCTCAAGAGGATCTTTAATCTTACCAGTGGTTCTTTCTTCATATCCAATTTCTGCGTATGCAACAGGTTTAATAAAGGTGTGAAGCATTGTTGACACAACGGCCAGCAGAGCAACCCATTCGTTGGCAAAGCGTAGAGCAACAGCACCAAGCACAAAACCATCTACCCATTTATCTGCCAGCCAGTCAAACACAGCTCCAAATTTTGTTGCCTTTCTGTTGTTAACTGCGACGTATCCATCACAGAGATCAAGAACTCCGGAGGTAAAGAACATAAAAGCTCCAAGAACTGGATGTCCTGAGTAATAAAGAACCGCAGCAATTGTTCCGGTAATAATTGCACTCAATGTAATAACGTTTGGAGAAACGTTTGCTTTAGCAAGGACAGATCCAAATGGAGAGTAGAATTTCTTCAATGTATCTCTTTTACTGGTAATGTTCATTACGGTCTCCCTATACTTTCATACGTACAGAACTGTTTCATAATAGAAGGTTCCCAGATATTTCTACCGTCAATAACAACTTTTCCTTTAAGTTTATCAAAATCTACCTCTTTGAACTCCTGCCATTCAGTAACGAGTATTAAAGCGTCAGCTCCTTTCAGAGCGCTGTACCTATCGGCGGTAAATTCCAGCTTCTCTCCGTATTTTTCTATCTCGCTTTTAAAGACCTGTTTTGCATTTTCAGTTGCCACCGGGTCGTAAGCTTTAACTATAGCGCCAAGTTTAAGTAGCTGCTTAATTATAGGTATGGATGGTGCTTCCCTCATGTCGTCGGTTTCCGGTTTGAATGCAAGTCCCCATACAGCAACGGTTTTCCCGCTTAAATCGGGTATGTGTTTCAGCAGTTTCTCTACTGGTTTTAACTTTTGTCTTTCATTAACTTCAATTACAGATTCAAGAAGTAAAGGTTCTCCATCTACCTCCTTAGCAGTGTGGATAAGTGCTTTTACGTCTTTTGGAAAACAACTTCCGCCAAAACCACATCCTGCATTTAAGAAGTGCGGACTTATTCTGTGATCGAGTCCCATCCCTCTTGCTACAACGGTTACGTCTGCTCCTGTTTTCTCGCAAATGTTTGCTATTTCGTTTATAAATGAAATTTTTGTTGCCAGAAAAGAATTAGAGGCGTACTTGATCATTTCTGCTGTTGGAAGATCGGTTATCAGCATTGCAGGCTGGAGTTTCTCATACAAAGAGGCAACCATACCAGCCACATCCCTGTTATCTGCTCCAACAACCACTCTATCCGGCTTCATAAAATCTTCTACAGCTTTCCCCTCTCTCAGGAATTCAGGATTTGAGACAACCTCAAACCTTTCTTCAGGATCTTTCACTCCTTTCTCTTTCAAGAGACTTTTTATAAACTCCTTAGCCCATCTTCCTGTACCGACTGGTACGGTCGATTTATTGACAATAATCTTGAAATCCTCGTTATCTATGTGCCTGGCTATACTTCTGTAAGCACTTTCAACGTACGACAGATCTGCTGAACCATCATCTCGTGAAGGGGTTCCAACGGCTATAAAGATAAAGTCAGAGTTTTTAACAGCATATTCGTAGTCAGTTGTGAATTCAATATTTCCCCTGTCTAAAGCCTGCTCCAGTATCCTATCAAGGCCTGGTTCATATATTGGAATTTCTCCCCTTCGAAGCCTCTTTATCTTTCCTTCATCTATATCTAAACCTATAACCTTATGGCCTAAATAGGCAAAGCAGGCTCCTGATACAAGACCGACGTACCCTGTACCTATTACCGCTATCCTTTTTGATGACATTTGACTGCCTCCTTTAGTGCTAATCCGTAAAGTAATCCTAACTCGCTAACCGTCAATTGATTCTTCTTAAAGACTTCACAAAAGATAGAGAAAAAGGCAAGACCAGGAATTATCACGTCAGTTCTATTTTCTTCAAGACCAACTATTTTTTTCCTTTCTTCAATTGTCATAGAGGAAAGCTTCTGGTACCACTTTTTAATGAGATCCTCTGTTACAACATATCCATGGACAATCTCTGGCTTATAAACAGTCATCTTTTCTTCCATTGCAACAGCTGAAGTTATGGTTCCTCCGACAGCGTAAACCACAAAGTCTTCTTGTGGAATCTCCTTTTCTACTTTTAGCAGTTCATTTCGTATAAAGGTTTCCATTTCTTTAAGTTCACTTTCCTCTGGGGGGTCTGACTTGATAAAGGTTTCATGAAGAAAAACAACCCCAAATTTTAAACTGCATAGATACTCCACTTTATCCTTACTACCGAAAACGATTTCTGTGCTTCCGCCTCCAAGGTCAACTGTCACAGCCTTTCCTGGAGGATTAAAGTGAAGAACGTTGGCAGTGAAAACAAGTTCAGCTTCTTCTCTATCTGAAAGGATTTTGATTTTTAAGTCCAGATTTTCCACTTTTGATATGAACTCTTTCGCATTTTCTGCCAACCTTGCAGCTTCTGTGGTGACAACTATTATTTTTTCTACATTGTACTTTTCTGCTAACTCTTTAAACTCTTTAAGTGTTTTAATGGTTCTTTCAATACCTTCTTTTGATAGTTTTCCTGTTTTCTTTACTCCCTCTCCAAGCCTTGTTACTCTTCCTGTCTTGAAAATTTGTTCAACTTTTCCATTTTTAACATCTGCTATTAAAAGCCTTGTTGAGTTGGTTCCGATATCAATAGTAGCTATTCTCAAGTGTCCTTTCCCTCCTGTATATAATTGAATCAAAATTCTACACTAAAATGGAGAGGAATATGTTTACAGGTTTAGTAGAAGAAATAGGAAGAGTTCTTTCCTTGAAAAAAAGTTTTCAATCTGCTGTTTTAAAGGTCGGATGTCAAAAGATAACGGAGGATATGAAGATCGGAGATAGTATTTCTGTCAATGGCGTTTGCCTGACTGTTGTCTCTTTTGGAAAAGACTCTGTTACTTTTGATGTTTCTGGTGAAACTTTAAGAAGAAGTAATATTGGAATTTTGAAAACTAACGATTTTGTAAACCTTGAAAGGGCTTTAAGATTTTCTGATCGTCTTGGTGGACACATCCTGCAGGGGCATGTTGACACTACAACAAAGGTGGTTGGGATAAAAAGAGAGGGAACAGGATTTCTGTTTTCTTTCAAACTGCCACCAGCATACAGGCACTTGATTGTTGAAAAGGGTTCTATTGGAATTGATGGAATAAGTCTTACAATAGCAACTCTTTTCGCAGATACTTTTTCAGTTGCAGTTATTCCTCACACATACGAGAACACAACCCTGAAGTTTAGAAAACCAGGCGATATTGTTAATCTGGAGTTTGATATCATTGGAAAGTATGTGGAGAGAATGGTTAAAGTCCAAATAGGCAAAAGGCAATAGGGAAGTAGGGAATAAAGTGGGGAATTCCGAAGTTAGTAGGCTTACTCTATTCATAGAGATAGTAAATTTTTTGCTTCGAAGGGGAGATTTTGTTACGACAACAGAGATACATGAGTTTCTATACAGAAAAGGAATACTGAAGGACAATTCTCCAGGAAGTAGTGAAAGAAGAAGACTTAATAGAACGCTTGAATTTCTTGAACAGGAAGGTTACATAGAGTCAAAGCACATAAATCTGAAAGGAAGAGTTCCGCAAGAATGGAAGATAAATAAAAAAGCACTTCCTTACTTGACTTCTCTTTCTGAGGAAGAACTTGTTTCTCTCTTAACTCTTATGGCTTTTATTCCTGAGAGCTATAAAAAACTTTCAATCTTTAAACCTCTATTGGGACTCATAAGCCGCCTGAGTGAAGAGATAGATGAAGAGAAAAAGAAACGGATAGAAAGTTCTTTTTCTTATGAACCTCAATTTCTCGAAAGGTTTGTCGTATTCGATGATAGAAATCTAAAACAAATACACGATGCTATTTTGAATGGAAAGGCTCTAATAGTTAGCTATAAAAGTTCTAACTACTTTAAGCTGTTTCCGTTGAAAGTCTTTGTGTATAACGGAATTCTATATGCTGGAGGAATAGATTCAGAGAAAGAATATAAAACCTATTACCTTGGAGGGCTGAAAATAATAGGCGAAACCAAAGAAACCATTAGTGAGTTCCTGAGAAAGAAGTATGAAAAATCAAATTTTGCTTTTAAAGATGAGAAACCTTTTCTTTTTGGAATAAAGGTATGTCCAAAATGGGGAATGGAATTTTTTGAGGAACCTATAATCTTTCCCACCCAATTCTTCTTCCAGCGAAATAAGGATAACTATCTTATCTACCTTGTAGGTTATACAGGTTCAAGGTTTACAAGCAGGTTTCTGGTGGAAGAAGTAATTGAGATTATTCCTCCAACAAAAGAAATAATAGCTAAAGCTAAGGAATGCAAGCTAAAAGAGAAGTTCTCTGGAGTTACTTTTAGCTTAAAGGAAAACAGGAAAAGATTCAAATTCTTTGTAAAAGAACTTGGGGAATTCCTTAGTCAGAGACTAATCACTTTTGAAAAACTGAAAAACACCTCTCTATAAGACAAATTCCGTCCAATTTCATCTCTATTATTTCTGTAAACAGCTTTCGGAGGAGGAATGATTATCCGAACAAAAACTCCCTACTCTGGAAAGGGAAAAATCTGGATGAAGTTTGTTATCGGAGAAAGGGAATTTGAAAGGTTTTTTAAAGTGGCTTTTCAGGGAATGCAAAAAGATAATTTCTTTCATGAAGTTGATAATGATTTCCCGAAAGAGATGATTGACATAATATCTGGATATGAATCAGTTGTACTGCAATTAAATAGAGTTTAAAACCTATGATAAACAGGGAGGGATAGCATGACCGGAGTGAGACCAAGTGCACAAGCTAAGAATACTTACGAGTTATTTGCGGGTAAAGTATTTAAAGTTCCTGACTATCAGAGAAGCTATTCATGGACGGAAAAAAATTGGGAGGATTTCTGGAATGATATAAAAGAAGGGTTATTGACTGATACAGAACATTATTGGGGAACGATTACCTTAAAGGCAACAGGAAAAACGCTTTATTGTGAAGAAAAAGAGATTCCATTTAATTTGTATGAAGTGGTGGATGGACAGCAGAGGATAACTACAATATACCTGTTTTTACTTGCTCTTGCGAATGTGAGTAATAAGCCTGCTTTAAGGGATAGTTTTATTAAGTGTGGCAATGATATCTATAGATTAGAATTGGGTGGACTTAATGGTCAGTTTTTAAAGGATCTTGTAGATGGGAAAAATCCTCAACCTCATATAAAAACCAACAAACTCTTAAAACAATGTCTTGAATACTTTGAAAATCAAATTCGCGCATTTAACAGGTTGAATGATTTGTCAAGGTATCTACAGGATAAGACTTTTTCTTTAGAATTTATAGTTCAAGACCAAACGTTAGCAGTAAAAGCTTTCGAAAGTCTTAACGACCGAGGGAGACCACTAACATTATTGGATAAAACCAAAAGTTATTTGATGTTTATGTCACTAAGGTACCTTGGAGGTAAGTTAAATAGATTTATCAATGATGTATTTGG
>CAJXJV010000098.1 GCA_913055135.1 uncultured Desulfurobacterium sp.
ACTTCGTAGTCCGGAGAAAGCAAAGCATTTTTCCTTTCAGCGGGAGGAATGGAAATGTCTCCGTTTAAAAAGGAAACCGCTTCTTTTAGGTTTTTAACGGGAAAAACTTTTACTCCCTTAACGAGAACCGCTTCTTCTGAACTTCCTTCGGGAATTATGACTCCTTCAAAGTTTTCTTCTTTTGCAAGAATCACTCCGGGCAGTATCCCTCTGACCCTGTTTACCTCTCCCTTTAGCCCCAGCTCTCCGGCAATTAAAAACCTGCGGAGTGCATCTTCCTTAACAATTCCTTGAGAAGCGAGGATGGACAACGCTATCGGCAGGTCAAACAAACTTCCTTCTTTTTTGAGGTCTGCCGGAGCGAGGTTTACCACTATTTTCCTTGAGGGATACGGAAAACCGGAATTTACTATTGCAGAGCGAACTCTTTCTTTGCTTTCTTTTACTGCAGAATCCGGCAGACCTACAATTACCGTTCCGGGAAGACCTCTTGACGAATCAACTTCAACTATTACTCTGACTGCAGAAACACCTACTACTGCAAAACTGAAACTCCTTGATACCAATAACTACCTCTTTTCCACGACGCTATTTGAAACCTTACCCGCTTCAATAACTTCAAGCCGAAGGGGTGGAGACGGCTTGAGAATTATGTAAACGATATCCCTGAATCTTGAGGGAAACTTCTTTTTGGGAAGTGCGATGCAATTTTCTTCTTGTTTTTTGCATCTTCCTCTGTAAACCTTTAGTTCCGGGGACACAAAGAGAACCACATAACTTGAATCCGGCAGTTTAACAAAGGGCTTAAAAAAACCTTTGGACCTTATCCATCCGGTTTCTGCGGAAAAACCAACCGAAGTTAAAAGTAAAAAAACAAACATTAAAACCGTAATGGTCGGGGCGACCCGATTTGAACGGGCGACCTCTGGCCCCCCATGCCAGCGCGCTACCAGGCTACGCCACGCCCCGACGTAAGGAAAATATAAGAATTAAAACCTTGATTTCAAGCTTTAATCCTATTCAATTGTCATTATTGCTTCATCTGGGTTAACGTTGTCACCAGGTTTAACGTAGATTGCTTTAACAGTTCCACTAATTGGAGCATGGAGTTCGTTTTGCATTTTCATAGCTTCAACTATAGCTACAATATCGCCTTCCTTAACTTCATCTCCTTCTTTAACCTTAATTTCGACAACTTTTGCAGGCATTGGGGAAGTTACGTCACCTTCTTTGGTTGCTCTTGGACGCTTTGAGGAGCTGGCAAGTTCTCCTTTAATTTCTACTTCTTCCCCGGTTGGAACAACTTCAACTAAAGGTTCAACTACAACTTCCTCAAGCCTTCCATCTATCTTGATAAAGTAAGGTTTCTTTCCTTCTTTCTTATGACCTACACCGGCAATTTTGACGTGGTAGCTTTCACCATGAACGTTGATAATAAACTCTGTTGGAGCAAGAGGTTGTGGACACTTCTTTTCCTCTTCCATTTCATTTGCAAGGTCTTCTTCAGAAATAGCAGGAATTTCTCCTTTTTCGACCTTTTCTCTCCACTCAAAGAATTCCTTTGCAACCTGTGGGAAAAGACAGTAAGAGAGAACATCTTCCTCACTTCTTGCAAGGTCTTTTATCTCTTCTCTGCATTTGTCCAGTTCTGGCTGGAGAAGGTCTGCTGGTCGGCAGGTGATTGGTTCTTCGTCTCCAAGGACTTTTTTGATTATTTCTTCCTTGATTGGAGCTGGTGGTCTTCCGTAAAGCCCCTTGACGTAGTTCTTTGTTTCCTGAGTAATCATCTTGTACCTTTCACCAGCTAAGACGTTGAGGACAGCCTGAGTTCCAACTATCTGACTAGTAGGAGTAACAAGTGGTGGGTAACCCAAATCTTCCCTTACTCTAGGGACCTCCTCAAGGACTGCCTCAAGTTTATCAAGAGCTCCCTGTTCCTTTAGCTGGTTTATCAGGTTTGAAATCATTCCGCCGGGTATCTGGTGTTCAAGAACAGCAGCATCAACGCCTTTAAAGTCTATATCGTACTTTTTGTATTTCTTTCTGACTTCTTTAAAGTGGTTAGCCATTTTTCTGAGTGCTTCCCTATCAAGATCTACATTAAATCCAAACTCTGAAAAGGTATAAGCCATCGTTTCAGTAGCAGGGTGGGATGTATCTGAAGCCATTGGTGATATTGCAACGTCAAAGATATCTGCTCCAGCTTCAGCAGCTTTCAGCTGTGCCATCTCAGCGAGGCCACTTGTGCAGTGGGTGTGTATATGAACAGGGAGTCCTACCTCTTCTTTTAAAGCCTTTACAAGGGAGTAAGCTCTTTCTGGAGAAAGAAGACCGGCCATATCCTTAATTGTGATTATGTCTGCTCCCATCTCCTTAAACTGGAGGGCAAGCTCAATATAGAGGTCTTCAGTGTGAACAGGGCTAATTGTGTAGGAGATAGCTCCTTCAACAATCTTACCCATCTCCTTTGCAGTTTCAATTGCTACCTCAACGTTCCTCAGGTCGTTGAGAGCGTCAAATATTCTAAAGACGTCGATTCCATTTTCGGCAGCTTTTCTGACAAAAGCTCTAACTACATCATCAGGATAGTGTCTGTACCCTACGAGGTTTTGACCTCTCAGAAGCATCTGTAGTCTTGAGTTGGGCATGAGCTTTCTAAGAGTTCTTAACCTTTCCCAGGGGTCTTCTCTTAAAAATCTGAGGCACGTATCAAAGGTAGCTCCTCCCCACATTTCGACTGACCAGAAACCTGCTTTGTCAATTATCGGAGCTATATCAATCATGTCCCTTGTTTTCATACGGGTAGCAAACAGAGACTGGTGAGCGTCCCTCAGCGTTACATCTGTAAACAGAATCTTCTTAGCCATCTTTCATGCCTCCGTAGTTCTCTTACAATCCATGGTGAACTGCAATTGCAGCGGACAGTGCCAGTGCCAGAACCTCTGGATCTGGCTCTTTTATAAATGTGAACTCCTTTATCTTTCTGTCTATGAATGAAGTGTCAAATTGTCCTTTAACAAACTCAGGGTCGGTGAGAATCTTTTTAAAGAATGGGATGGTTGTTGGAACACCACGGATGACAAACTCATTTAGAGCTCTTCTTGAGCGCCTTATCACTTCATCCCAGGTTCTTCCCCAGACTATGAGCTTTCCAACCATGGAATCGTAATAAGGGGGGATTTTGTAACCTTTGTAAACAACACCATCCATTCTTACACCGATTCCACCGGGGGAGTAGTAGGCAGTAATTGTTCCCGGAACCGGAACAAAGTCCCTGGTAGGGTCTTCAGCGTTTATTCTGAACTGCATGGCAAAGCCGTGCATCTGGATGTTCTTTTGTGAAAAGGAGAGTCCCATACCGGCAGCAATTCTTATCTGTTCCTGAACAATATCTATTCCTGTAACTTCTTCTGTTATTGTGTGTTCGACCTGAAGTCTTGGGTTTACTTCCATAAAGTAGAAGTTTCCGTGTTTATCCATTAAGAATTCCCAGGTACCGACTCCGTAGTAGCCGATTGCTTTTGCAGCTTCTACACAGATCTTTCCGAGCCTTTCTCTTTGTCTTCGTGTTAGAACTGGAGAAGGAGCAATTTCGAGGACTTTCTGGTGTCTTCTCTGAAGGGAACAGTCCCTTTCTCCGAGGTGTACAACGTTTCCATGTTTGTCTGCAACTATCTGAATTTCTATGTGTCTTGGGTTTTCTATGTACTTCTCAATAAAGACCTCTCCCTTACCAAAAGCAGCTTCAGCTTCATTAACAGCAATCTTGAACTGAGTTTCAAGTTCTTTTTCATTCCTTGCAATCCTTAACCCTCTTCCACCTCCACCGTGGGCAGCTTTTATCATTACGGGATAGCCTATTTTCTTAGCTATTTCCTTAGCCTCAGAAAGATCTACTATTGGCTCATCGCTTCCTTCTGCAACAGGAACACCGAGCTCTTTCATAAGTTTTTTGGCTTCAATCTTGTTGCCGAACATTTTGAGGTGTTTGACATCCGGTCCAATAAACTCTATGCCATGACGTCTTGCATACTCTGCAAAATCTGCTCTTTCAGAAAGGAATCCATATCCGGGGTGAATTGCATCAGCCCCAGCTCTTTTAGCAATGTCAACAATCTTGTAGTAGTTGAGATAGGCTTTTATTGGATCACCATGGATGAGATATGCTTCATCTGCTTTTTTAACATGGAGTGAGTTAACGTCGGCTTCAGAGTATATGGCAACTGTTTGTATTCCAAGTTCTTTGCAGGCTCTAATAACTCTTGTTGCTACTTCACTTCTGTTTGCAATCAAAACTTTTTTAAACATCAAAGCAATCCTCCAATAAGCCTTAAAATCACATTTGCTATGATTCCGGCCACTGCATCATCAATGGTTATTCCCCAGCCGCCGGGGAATTTCTCAAAGAACTCTATTGGTGGAGGCTTCATTATATCAATAATTCGAAACAGGATTAGTCCAAGGAATGCTGTTTTGATATCTGCATGAAGTCCTAAAAGAGTCAATTCCATGCCCAGAATCTCATCTATTACAACACAGTCGGGATCTTTGTTCCCAAGCTGTCTGGATACGTAATCGGCAGAAATTACACTTAAAGCGAATGTTATGAAGATGATAAGTAGTTGAAACTTTAAACTTTTTGGCCAGAAGAAGTAGAGTAGAATGGCTCCTAAGATGGAGCCCCATGTTCCAGGCATTTTAGGAAGTTTTCCACTGTAAAAACCTGTTGCTATGAATTCCATTAATTTGTTCATGGGCTTTACCTCAAAAGATTTTAAAGGTTATTATATCCTGATATCTATTTGCCAGTGAAAGAATCAGTGCAGGAGAAAAAGTTGACTCAATTCGAGCTTTATTTTGAAAATAAAGAGTTTGTCTGGAAGATAGGACTTGAAAGAATTAAAAGGGCAGTGGGAGAAGCAGGGTTTAAAAGCTTTCCCTCAATTATTGTTGCTGGAACCAATGGAAAAGGTTCAACATCCCACATGATTGCTGAAATTTTGAAACAGAATGGACTAAAGGTCGGACTTTTTACCTCTCCTCATCTCTTCAGGTTTAACGAGCGTTTCAAAGTTGATATGAAAGAGATTGAAACTGAAGTTCTGGATAGCTGTTTTGAGGAGATTCTACAGTTCGTGGAAAAGCACCAGCTTACCTACTTTGAAGGGGCCTTTTTGCTTTCGTTAAAAGTCTTTTCTGAGCTAAAAGTTGATGCTGCTGTTTTTGAGGTTGGTCTTGGAGGAAGATTAGATGCCACAAATGCCGTTCCCCACGATTTAGCGGTTATTACCCATGTAGATTTTGACCACAGAGATTACTTGGGAAATACCTTAGAGGAAATTGCAAGAGAAAAGGTTGCTGTTATAAAGGATGAAATTCCTGCTGTTATCTCTGAAAACCCTCCTGTTGTTGAAAAACTTGCAAGTGAAAGGACGAAGGAGCTCTACGTTTATGGAAAGGATTTTAAGGCTGATAATGTGGAACTCTTACTTGATGGAACAGAGCTTGATTATGAAGGTAGGAGAGTAAAAACTACCTTGTTGGGGAAACATCAGGCGATTAATGCGGTAACGGCT
>CAJXJV010000099.1 GCA_913055135.1 uncultured Desulfurobacterium sp.
GTAATAATAACTTAACTTTGTTCAAAAAGTTCTTTTATCTTTTTTTTAGCAGGTTCGCTATTTTCTTTAATAAATAATAAACATTCGTCTTCTGCTAAACCTTCTGCATTTAGGATAATAACCTTTTCAAAGCCTTTCTTGAATGCAATTTCAATTGAAGATTTCATATCCCTCTTTACTATATCCCGTGCAACACTGTAACCTTTTCCTCTTAGCAGTTTTGAGACTTCATAGGCTTTGTGGAGCTCTTTCTTCAAGTCTATTATGTAGAAATCCTGTTTCTCAAGGCTTTTCAATAAACCTTTCTTCTCAAGTAGAGATTGTAGAGTATCAATATTCAGGGCAATTCCGGTTGCCGGGAGATTTCTTCCAAATTTAGATAGGAGCTCGTTGTATCTGCCACCGATTCCAAGTGAGAATCCAGAAAGAGGATGAAAAACTTCAAATGTAACACCTGTGTGGTATTCCATTCCTCTCTTCTCAGACAGATCAAAAATCACCTTTTTTTCAAAGCCGTAGCTCTTGAGAATGGAAAACATCTCTTTAAGCTTTTTAACGGCATTCCGGGATTTTTCGTTCTCAAAAAGTTCATAAGCTCTGTACAGAACATCTTCTTTTCCATAAAGTTCTAAGAGGGCTTCTATTTTTTTCCTTTTGTTGTCAGGAATGTTCCTTTCTTCAAGAAAGAGCTCAATACCTGAAATATCTTTATGACTTAGGAGTTGCAGGAACTTTTCCTTATCAGGAATTTCAAGCTCTTCAAGGGCACCTTCAACAAACTCTGAGCTTCCTATGTCTATTTGAAACGATTCAAGCCCCAACTTTTCAAGTATATTGACTACAACTGCAACTATTTCAGCGTCAGCTTCAACTTCTGAGACGCCTATTAACTCAAATCCAAACTGGAAGATTTCCCTTTCATTCTCAACGTCTCTGAATATTTTTCCTTTATAGAAAAAGCGGAAAGGGGGTTCATCATCTTTAAAAGAGGAAGCGACAATTCTTGCGATCTGTGGTGTAAAGTCAGCCCTTACAGCCATTAGCTTTCCTGTGAATCTATCAACTAATTTAAATGAGATTTCCTCAAGACTATCATCAACAACCTTAAAAGTTGAAAGGTATTCAATTGTTGGTGGAGAGATAAGTCTATAACCCCAGAGTGAAAGGACTTCTTCTATGGATTTGAGTATAAATTCTCTCTTTTCTGCTTCTTCTGGAAGAAGAGTTTTGAAACCTTTTGGAATCTCTGTCAGTCCCATTTTAAAGTCCCAGTTGCTTTACTATTTCTTTTTTATCTGCCGGAAGAGTAACTGGTTTAACGCCCATTGATATTGCAGTATCAGGGTCTTTGAGACCATGTCCTGTAAGAGTGCAGACAATAACGTCTCCCTTTTCAAACATATCCTTTTCTCTTACAGACTTTATGACTCCAGCAATTGAGGCAGCAGATGCTGGTTCGCAGAAGATACCTTCAGTTCTTGCAACAAGCCTGTATGCCTCTAAGATTTCTTCGTCTGTTACCATATCTATAAATCCACCGGACTCTTTGGCAGCATTTACTGCTCCTTTCCAGCTTGCAGGGTTTCCAATTCTGATTGCAGTTGCAATCGTTTCAGGGTGTTTAACTGGATGTCCAAGAACAATTGGTGCAGCGCCGGCTGCCTGCCAGCCACACATCTTAGGCTTTGAGTCAACTTTTCCGGCTTCAAAGTATTCCCTGTACCCCATCCAGTAGGCTGTGATGTTTCCGGCATTTCCGACAGGGATGAAGTGATAGTCGGGAGCTCTTCCAAGCTGCTCGCAGATTTCGAATGCAGCTGTTTTCTGTCCCTGAAGTCTGTATGGATTTATAGAGTTAACAATTGTAATTGGGTATTCAGCTCCAATCTCCCTGACTATTTCGAGGGCATCGTCAAAGTTTCCTTTTATCTGAACGACCTCGGCACCATACATTACAGCCTGAGAAAGTTTTCCAAGTGCAATTTTTCCTTCTGGAATAAGAACAACTGCTTTGAGTCCAGCTTTTGCAGCATAGGCTGCAGCAGATGCTGAAGTGTTTCCGGTAGAGGCACATATGACAGCTTTTGCTCCTTCTTCAACAGCCTTTGAGACGGCCATTGTCATTCCTCTATCCTTGAAAGAGCCTGTAGGGTTGAGACCTTCAAACTTGAGATAGAGCTTTATCCCAGGCTTTATTTCATTTGCAAGATTGTTGGCCTCAATCAGTGGGGTGTTTCCTTCTAAAAGAGTAATTACTGGCGTTTTATCTGTAACCGGCAGAAAGTCTCTGAACTCCTCTATTACTCCTTTCCAGTTTTCCATTAAAACCTCCGGAAAAATCTTGCAGAATAAGATAAAATAACAAAAAGAATTATATTTCTTTTGAACTTGTTTGACCAAATAGGGTGGAGGTGTTATGTTTGAAGGCATTTATGTTGCCATTCCGACGCCGTTTAAAAATGGGAAAGTTGATGAAGAGGCTCTGAGAGGTCATATCGAATTTTTAATAGAAAACGGCGTTGACGGGATTGTTCCCTGCGGAACCACCGGTGAAAGTGCAACCCTTTCTTACGAGGAGCACGAAGAGGTAATAGCAATAACAATTGACCAGTGTAAGGGTAGGGTAAAGGTAATTGCAGGAACCGGTTCAAACTCAACGGAAGAAGCTATAAGGCTTACAAAGTTTGCAGAAGAGGTGAAGGCAGATGGAGCTCTTCTTATAACTCCTTACTACAACAAACCAAATCAGGAGGGGCTTTACCTCCACTTCAAAGCTGTTGCTGAAGCTGTGAGTATTCCAATTGTTCTTTACAATGTTCCGGGAAGAACCGGTGTTAACATGCTTCCTGAAACGGTAGCAAGGCTTTCTGAAATTGAAAACATAGTTGCCATTAAAGAGGCAACGGGCAGCACAAATGTTGCGACAGAAATTGTTAATCTCTGTGGTGATAAGATAACGGTTTTATCTGGAGACGACCTGACATTTTTCCCTCTTCTCTCAGTTGGGGCAAAAGGGGTTATCTCTGTTACTGCAAACGTTGTTCCAGATAAGATGGTTGAAATGTACAGGAATTTCGTTGAAGGGAATCTAAAAAGAGCGATGGAGCTCCATCACTGGCTCTATCCACTTTCAAAGGTTCTTTTCATTGATACAAATCCAATACCTGTAAAAACGGCACTCAGCTTTATGGGCAAGATGGAGAAGGAATTCAGGCTTCCGTTGTGTCCGACAACCCCGGAGAAAGAGGCTAAGATCAAAGAAGTCTTAACTCGATTAGGAGTAATTTGATGGGACCTTCAATAAACTATAGGGATCTTGAAAGACTTCTTTACTACTTTGAGATAAGGGAAAAAGACGTTAAGAACATGCAGTTTTTGGGCAAAATTCTCCTTCCCTATGTAGATGAATTTGCAGATACTTTTTACAACAATCTGATGAAGTTTGAAGGGATCAAGGAGTACATACCCGAAACGAAACTTCAAAGACTGAAACAAACTATAAAAATCTGGTATCGGAAACTCTTTTCGGGGAAGTACGACTCAGAATATCTCCTCTACCTTCTGAGAATTGCAAAAGTTCACATTGAAGAGGGGATTCCCCCTCACTATATAATCGTTGCAATGAACTTTGTAAGTCGTTTCTGTACAAGAAGAGTTGCTAAGTTCTTCTCGGAAAAGGCAGAAAAGTTCTTTGAGCAACACAAAGAAAACCAGAAGGCAATGGATGGTTCTGCCAAAACGGAGATGCTGGAAGGATTTGTTTTTGAAGAAGTCTTCGAAAGAATGGGAGATTTAACTCGCTCCCTGAGAAAACTCCTTGCCTTAAATGAGGATGTTCTCGTCTCCTATTACGTTGACTCAGAGCTCAGGGCATTTCTTGAGGGTGGAAGGTTTGAAAGGTTTGTAATCAATTTCAGCAAGAAGTTTGCTGTTTTTATAGATGTTGCGATACTCGTCGGTCTTATGTTTCTTGCGATTTTTGTAATAGGACTTTTTGGAATGGACATCTCCAACTTTTTCCATGGAGACCTTGCCCACAGCCTTATTGCAGCTCTCGGTGATCTTCTTATTCTGTGGACGGTTCTTGAACTTCTGAACAGTGAAATCAAGTTCATGCTGGGGGGTGAATTAGCTGTTAGTGCATTTGTCAGTGTTGCACTTGCAGCAACCATCAGGGAAGCCCTTGTTGTTTCACTTGAGCACGATAAACCCATAGAGTTTAAGCTGGGAATTGGAGCTTTGATTCTTATTCTTGGCATTGTTTTCGGAATCGTTAAGTGGTTTGAGCTGAATAAACAGAAAAGAAGAGGTTAAGGGATGGTAAAAGTAGCCGTAACTGGTGCTGAAGGAAGAATGGGAAATTTGATAGCAAACTTAGTTCTTCAGGATAGAGATTTAAAGCTTGTAGGAGTTACAGAAAGACCGGATTCGGATGTTATTGGTAAAGAGTTTTCTGAGGGGGTTAATTTCTATGCTTCGCTAAAGGATATTCCAGAAAAGCCTGATGTTGTAATTGATTTTACAATTCCAGAGGCTACTTTAAGACTCTTAGATGAAGCAAGAGAAATTGGAACTGCTCTTGTTATAGGAACTACAGGTTTTACAGATGAAGAGAAAAGAAAAATAGAAGAAACTGCAAAAACTGTGCCTGTTGTCTTCTCTCCTAACATGAGTCTTGGCGTAAACCTTCTCTTTAAATTGGTTGCTGAAGTAACAAAAGCCTTAAAGGATAAAGGTTACGATATAGAGATATTCGAAATTCACCATAGGTTCAAAAAAGATGCTCCTTCTGGAACTGCAATGAGGCTTGCTGAGATAATTGCTGAGAACCTTGGGAAGGATTTAGATGAGATAGCGGTTTACGGCAGAAGGGGAATTGTTGGAGAGAGGAAACCGGAAGAGCTTGGAGTCTTAGCTGCAAGAATGGGAGATGTTGTTGGGGACCACACAGTATTCTTTGCAACACTTGGAGAGAGATTGGAGCTCACCCACAGGGCAACAAGTCGTGAAACGTTTGCAAGAGGTGCAGTAGTTGCTGCAAAGTGGATAGCTGGAAGAGAGGCAGGGCTCTATACGATGTTTGATGTTCTGGGGATTTGATGAAAGAGGCTTTGAAGGAAGAAATAGGCGTCTGGAAAGAAAATCTAAAGGCGGTAATATACCTATTTGTTCTTGATATATCTGGAACTATAGCAAGGGCTGTAAAGGTTGGTATCGTTGATACATGGGTGATCTCTGGAATACTGGTTCTATATTTAACTTTGATTGGTTACTACGTGTGTTGGAAGAAATTGAAGATCCTGATAAATCAGTTAAGGGAGTTTGAGGAGTGATTGAGATCCTATTTGTTTTATCGTTGATATTGCCGTTCTTATTACTTCTCATATATATGTATAAAACCGATCCGCTTGCTGAGAAGTGAGGAGTCGGATAATGATTGAAATTTGCCGAAAGAACATAAGGGAATTGGATAATGGTTAGACTGATCCACTTGCAGATAAGTAGGAGGTTCCATGTTTCAGGTTATTCCAGCAGTTGATATAA
>CAJXJV010000100.1 GCA_913055135.1 uncultured Desulfurobacterium sp.
CTTATTTGAGTGGTCCAATAGTTAAAAAGAGAACTTCTGGTTTTTTATTTCCCAAGGTAGGTTACAGAAGTGATGACGGATTTATCTACAAACAGCCTTTCTACATTGTTTTAGGAAGAAGTGCGGACCTTACTTTAACCTATGAAAAGCGGTTTCGAAATGGAAATAGTAAAAGTGGGGAGCTCAGATACGTTCTTTCAGAGAAAAATAGAGGAAATCTCTATTACTATGTGATAAATAGAAAAGAGGGACAGGATTGGAAATTCACTTTTTCACATGACTTTAATCCATCCGACTTTTTCTATGGCAGGGGAAACGTTGAGCTGATTAACAGCAGAAGGTACTTTAAGTCCACAGACAGCTTTAACATAGAGGAGAAAACTCAGGTTTACACAAAGTCGGATATAACTGTTTCCAGGCTATGGAAGCATGCCATCTTGAACATAAATGCGGTTTATCTGAACTACCTTGATGGTTCTACCGATAGGGTATATCAGAAATTCCCTACAGTTAACTTTTACCTGTTAGATATTCCAGTCTGGAACACCCCTTTCACATTCAGTACCGATTCAGAGCTTACCTACTTCTATAGGAAAGCTGGTGGTAGTAGTTATCGTCTGAATATAAAACCTGCTGTCAGGTTTAGCCAATCTTTTGGTGCAGTAAAAAATACAGCAAAATGGGCATTTCTATTGACTGAATACCAGCATGGTGGAAACAGAAGTATATTTCAGTTTACAGATGTGATTACTACCACTTCCCATTATTCTCTGTCAGATAATCTTTCTCTTTCTCTTAATCCAGAGTTCCAATTCCACTTCACAGAGAATGAAGATCAAAGTGATAATCCCTTTTATGACAATTCGGACAGGATAGAAAAAGAAAAATCAATTATTCCAGGCTTAACAGCCTATCTTTACCGTTCAGGGGAGAGGCTGGGAAGAGTGTCTATTTCTGGACTTTACAATTTCTACAACGATGAAGATCCCTGGGGTTTATGGAAGGTAGATCTTGACACAAATCCTGTTTCGTGGCTGAAGTTAAAGGAAACTGTTTACTACTCCCCACACGATGCTGAAGTTAAGAAAACCAATTCATATATTTCAGCAAATCTTATGAGAGTTTCGTTGTGGTTGAACCACTACTACGATTTTGACGAAGAGATAAGTGCAAACTATTTGCGGTGGGGATTCTCTCTTCCAATAAACAGAATTTTTTCTTTCTCTTACCAGCAGAGGTACGACCTGAAACTTTCTGAAGACAGGGAAAGGGAGTACGGGTTTTCAGCCAATAGAGGTTGCTGGAACGGCAGGCTTTCCTATAGGTGGGTGAAGAACTACGACAACACAATTGATTATCAGATACTTTTGACAATAAATCTCCTTAAACTCGGAAACTACGGATATAAGTTTATGGGGAGGAGAGAGTAGTTCAAACTTGACATAAAAAATTGCCTTTCATATTTTTCTAATCTGCAAGTGCGCCCGTAGCTCAGTAGGATAGAGCGCGAGATTCCTAATCTCGAGGCCGCAGGTTCGATCCCTGCCGGGCGCACCATTTTTTATTTTTGTTGACTTTTTTCAGAAAATCCATAAAATTTGCACTCGCCTTTTACTACGGATTGGGAGGTTTTATTATGGCTGGACTTGATGAACTTATGAAAGTAGTTCAGGAGAAATATATCAGGACAGATATTCCTGAGTTTAGACCTGGAGATACAGTAAGAGTTTATGTGAAGGTTAAGGAAGGGGACAAAGAGAGAATACAGGCTTTTGAAGGTGTTGTTATCAGGAAAAGAGGCTCTGGAACGGATGGAACTTTCACTGTAAGAAAGGTCTCCTACGGAATTGGAGTTGAAAGGACATTTCCATTCAACGCAAAGGTAATAGATAGGATTGAAGTTCTTAAGAGAGGTATTGTAAGAAGGGCAAGACTCTACTACCTCAGAGAGCGTAAAGGTAAAGCTGCAAGGGTTAAAGAGAAGAAAGAGTGGATGACCAAGAAGTAATCCTTCAGTTTGAAAGAGAGTACTGGAATAAAGGTTTCAATCTGATAGCCGGGGTTGACGAGGCGGGAAGAGGTCCTCTTGCAGGACCTGTTGTGGCGGCAGCAGTTATCTTCCCGCAGAACGTCAATCCTTTTTTATTTAGGGATTCAAAAAAGTTAACGGAAAAGAAGAGGAGGGAACTCTTCTTTAGAATTTGTGAAGAGGCTATTACTGTTAGTGTTGGTTTTGCCGATTCCTTAGAGATAGATGAAATCAACATCCTGAATGCAACGAAGCTTGCAGTAAAAAGGGCTCTTTTTTCCCTTTCTGTTGAGCCAGAATTTCTGATTACGGATGCTCTAAAGATAGAAGGATTTGAGAGTAGGTCTTTAGTTCTTGTTAAGGGGGATGAGAGAAGTTTTTCCTGTGCCTGTGCCAGTGTGGTTGCAAAGGTGGTCAGGGATTTTATAATGGAGGAACTGGCTAAGGTTTTTCCCGAGTACGGTTTTGAAAAGCATAAAGGTTATCCAACTAAGTTTCACATTGACAGGATAGAAGAATTGGGTGTTTCTCCCATTCACAGGAGGAGTTTTGGAAGGGTCAGAGAGAAGGGAGAGAGGCAAACAGGGGGAAAAGATAGCTTCCCGGTATCTATTGAAGAAAGGTTACTCTATTATCAGGAAAAACTACAGGAGCTTCTCCGGAGAGATTGACATTATTGCTTTTGATGAAGCTCAGAGAATTCTTGTTTTTATTGAAGTTCGTTTCAGATCTGGAAACTTTCAGGTTGATCCTCTGGAATCGGTGGATTATAGGAAGCAGAAAAAAATCAGGAAGACCGCTCTTAAATTCCTTTCAGAGACAAAAATTCCCTATGATTCTGTTAGATTTGATGTTGTTGGGATAGTTGAAAGGGATGGAAAGTTTGAGATAGAACATGTAGAGGATGCCTTTTGACTTGAATTGTTGCTATAATTCGCCTGCTGTTTATATTTATGTTGGAGTTTCTAACCGTTTAGAGATGGAGGTTTCGTTTTGGCGAAGGTAAGAGTTCACCAGCTTGCAAAAGAGCTTGGTATGTCATCAAAAGAGTTAGTAAAAAAGCTTCGTGAGGAGCTTGATATACAGGTTAAAAGTATTCACTCTGGACTTGATGAGAAACAGGTCATGCTTGTTAAAGAGTTTATCAGGCCTGTTCGAGTAGAGATTTCAAAACCTGCTGCTACTAAGAAGAAGATAGAAGAGCCTATACTTGTAGAGGAAAAAGCTGAGGAAGTTAAGGTTTCACCAGAAACGAAGCCGGAGAAAATTGTTCAGGCAGAAACAGAGGAGAAACCTGAGAAAAAAGAAGAGCGGCCAGAAAGAAAAGAAGTAGTGGCAGAGAAAAAGGAAGAGAGAAAAGAGGAGAAACCAAGAAGAAGATCCGATGTGAGGATTCTTTCTCCTGAAGAGCTTGCAAGGAGAAGGCGTAGAAGAAGGAAGCCTTTCAGGAAACGTGAAGAGGAGAGGCGTAAAGAAAAGGTAGAAGGTAAAGAGGAAAGACCTCCGAGAAGAAAAGAGAAACCAGAAAGACCAAGAAGAGAAGAAAAGCAAAAGCCTGTAGAGGAAAAAGTAACAAGGGAGCAGCTTGAAAAATTGGTTGCTTCTACGAAAGAGAGTAGAGAGAAAGAAAAAACAAAAACTGCAGAAGAAATTCTTGCTGAGAAAAAAAGAGAGCAGAAGGAGCTTGAGGATCAGAAGAAGTTTGAAGAGCTCATGAGAAAGATCGAGGAAAAGAACAGAGCCAAGAGGAAAAAGCGTAAAAAGAAAAAGAAGGAAGAGGTTAAGGAGGAGATTCCTTTTGAGGAACTCTCGGAAGAGGAACAGCTTCAAAGGCTCATCGAAGAAGAAGAGAGAGCCAGAACCGTTATTATACCTGAAGTAATCTCAGCAAGGGAGTTTGCGGAGAAGCTTGGTATAGAACCTAATCAACTTCTTCAGGATTTAATTGCGCTTGGAAAGTTCATCGCAATAAATCAACCAATAGATTTTGAAACAGCTGCAAAAGTTGCTGAAAAATACGATAAAGTTGTCAAGCTCGAGGGTGAAGAGGAAGAAGAGACTCTTCTCGAAAAGGAACTTGAAGAAACACCAGATAGAGAGGAGGATCTCAAGCCCCGTCCTCCAATCATTACAGTTATGGGGCATGTTGACCATGGAAAGACAACTCTTCTTGATTACATAAGGAAGACAAAAGTTGCTGAAAGAGAGGCTGGAGGAATTACCCAGCACATTGGTGCTTCTGTTGTGGAAATTGACACAAACGAAGGTAAGAAAAAGCTCGTTTTCCTTGATACTCCCGGTCACGAAGCCTTCACCGCGATGAGGGCGAGAGGAGCTCAGGTAACAGATATTGCTGTTCTTGTTGTTGCAGCCGATGATGGTGTAATGCCACAGACTGTTGAGGCTATAAACCACGCTAAAGCTGCTGGTGTCCCAATAATTGTTGCAATTAACAAGATTGATAAACCGGGTGCAAATCCAGATAGGGTTAAGCAGGAGCTTACACAGCATGGTCTCATTGCAGAAGACTGGGGTGGTGATACTGTAATGGTTCCGGTCTCTGCAAAGACCGGTCAGGGAGTCGATGAACTCCTTGAAATGATAGCTCTTCAGGCAGAGCTTATGGAACTCAAGGCAAATCCAGAAAAAAGTGCTCGTGGTGTTGTTCTTGAAGCAAAGCTTGATAAGAGGAGAGGTCCCGTTGCCACATTCCTTGTTCAGAGTGGAACCCTAAGGGCGGGAGATGCTGTTGTTGCAGGTCTTTATGCCGGAAAAATAAGAGCAATGTTTGATGATAAAGGGAATCCTGTTAAGGAAGCAGGACCTTCAATCCCTGTTGAAGTTCTTGGTCTTGATGGCGTTCCGTTAGCCGGTGACAAGTTCTACGTTGTTAAAGATGAAAAGACAGCAAGAAAGATTGCAGAGAAGAGGCAGGAGCTGGCAAGAGAGTCTGCCCTTGAGAGAGAGAAGAGAGTCTCCCTTGAAGAGCTATTTTCTCAGATGCAGCAGGGAGAAGTTAAGGAGCTCAACATTGTTCTTAAAGCTGATGCTCAGGGTTCTATAGAAGCTATCAGGAAATCACTTGAGGAACTCTCAACAGATGAAGTAAAAGTCAGAATAATCCATGCAGGTGTTGGTCCAATAACAGAGAACGACATTATGCTTGCTACTGCTTCTAACGCAATCGTTGTAGGATTTAACGTAAGACCGGATTCTTCTGCAAGGAAAGCTGCGGAGAAAGAAAAAGTTGACGTAAGAACTTACAGAGTTATCTACGATATTGTTGATGAAGTTAAGAAGGCTATGCAGGGTCTCCTCACTCCAGAGGAGAAAGAGGTTTACCTCGGTTCTGCTGAAGTCAGGGCAACATTTAAAGTTCCAAAAGTTGGGACTGTTGCCGGTTGTTACGTGAGGGATGGAGTTATCAAAAGAAATGCAAACGTCAGACTTGTCAGGGACGGTGTGGTTGTTTACGATGGTAAGAT
>CAJXJV010000101.1 GCA_913055135.1 uncultured Desulfurobacterium sp.
CCTGGGCATCTGTGTTGACTGCAACGAACTCTACACCCTCAATACCTTTTTCGAGCATTCTCGCGACGGCATTCCCGCCGCCACCGCCTACGCCAATGACTTTTATTACGGGTCCCTGAAAGGCTTCATCTGCTATGTCAAACATGGTTCCTCCGGTTTTAGATCAAATCGGTTATAAATCTCCATATACCAGAGAAAAGACCTCCTTTTGAGTAATCCTTTGTAAGATCTTCTTTTATATCCGATAGTCTTTTTTTGTTCCTTAAAGATAGAACGTAGTTTGTCACTCCAACGATTGGTGCAAAAGAGGGGGCTTTTAGCTTTTCATCCTTTGAGTTCATAACAACAGCAGGAGCTTTAAGTATTTTTGATGCCAGGAGATCTACGTCAGGGAGTTTTGAGAGACCTCCTGTTAGATAGACTCTGTTCAGCTCACTAACGAAAGAAGGATCTCTTGAGTGTAGTTCCTCTTTTATATCCTTGAAAAGCTTTTTAAGCTGCATGTGGATGAATATGGGGATAAGAACCTTAGGAACTCTCTTATGGTTTACTCCATAGTTTATCGTAATAACTTCTTCTGGATTGACGTTAAATGCATAAGCACTTCCGTGTTCCTTGAAAAGTCTCTCTGCTTCTCTCCTGCTCACTTTTAACTGCTGAACAATGAAATCTATAATGTCTTCGCCTCCGAAAGGTATATGTTTGCTGAGGACAGGTTTGTCCTCTCTGAAGTAGAAATACTCAGTATTTCCAGCTCCCATATAGATCATGAGATTATTGTTAAAGTAAGTTTTTTCGTCTTTTATTCCATGAAAGGCTGCCAGAGACTGAAGTACTAACCCTTTAAGTCTCAGGTTTACTTCTCGTAGCAGGGACTCTATCGTTTTCATAGAAGACTTTGTAGCGAGAACAACAAAAGCCTTCATTGTGAGTTCTCTACCTTTGTGTCCTATAGGGTTCTGGATTCCTGTAAGGTTTTCAATAATGAATTCCTGGGGAATAATGTGAATTACCTCGTAGTGGTTTTTAACCGTCTGCCCCAGTTTCTTCATCAATTCCTTTTTTGCTTTATTTTTGACCTCGTTGACATCACTATAGGATATTGTTTGGATTCCAGGGAATGTTATTTTTGATTCAACAACATAGCTCAATGTGTGGGCTCCGGTTATTAACACGTATGCTTCAGAAGGAATTGTTGTTGAAGTTTCCATTTTCAGTTTGTTGAGTGCAGACTTTAAGGAATCCCTTGCTGACTGGAAATTCACAATGTTTCCACTTTTTATTCCTCTGGATGGAGCTGTTGTTATGATTATGTTCCTTTTTCCATCAGAATCGACGACAGAAAGAGCTGTTCTTATTGATAAAGTTCCAAGATCTATGGTCAGGATTTTTTGTTCAAGCATTGACTCCTCCCTCTTATTAACAAGTTGGAGAAACGGAAATCGTAGATACCGGAAACCAACCCATTTACAAGTTTATCAAATTTTATGAAGTTGTTCCAGGAATTTCCGCTATTATCCAGATAGACAATTGTTTTAGTTTCTGGAAAAATCAGATTTATTCCTATATCTGTTATGGTTATTTCTGGTTTTAATTCTCCAATTTTTAAACTTTTCAGTCTCTCCTTTACGAAGGAAATCTCCATCTCAATGATATTTTTTAGTTTAATAAAACCATTTTCCATAGTAAATGGTGAAGTTTTACCTTTGTAATAGTAGAGAGGATTTATGGGATAGAGTCCCGATTTCCTGTCAAGGACGAATCCATCATCTCCAATAAGGTAGGTGTTTCCTGCAAAGAAGATACCTATTGAAGGGTTTGATTCAACTATTCTAATGATTAATGTTCCGTTTTTTAGAGCTATTTCACAGCTTTTTACCCAGGGTAGAGCATTTATTGTTTCTTTGAGATATTCAAGTTCTTCAGGATCCACACTCTCTCCGGGCTTAACAAGAGGAAAGATCTGTTGACTAATCTGGGGTTTCCAGATGCCGTTACCTCCAGATATTTCTAATTTTACCTGCTTAATTTTCTGAGGTGCTGTCGTGAAACCGTAAACTATAATTCCCACAATAGCGGTAATCAGAAGAAAAAGAATTATTGGCTTTTTCACCCCTTTAGAATCTCCTCTATGAGGTCTTCAAATTCCATTCCCGCAGCTCTGGCAGCCTTTGGCAGGAGGCTTCTTTCTGTCATTCCAGGTATCGTGTTAACCTCAAGAATGTAAGGATTGTTCCATTTGTCTATTCTGAAGTCGATTCTGACAGCTCCCTTGCACTCAAGAACCTTGAAGGTCTTTTCTGAAATTTTCCTGATTCTTTCTTCAAGTCGGGAAGTAAGTTCGGCAGGAACTTTGTATTGTGTTGTCGGTTTTGTGTACTTTGAGTCGAAGTCGTAAAATCCTGACTCTGTAATAATTTCAACGGGAGGAAGAGCTTTTCCATTGATAACAGCAACTGTCAATTCTCTTCCCTCTATGTACTCTTCAACTAAGATTTTTGAGTCATACTTAAATGCTTCTTCTACTGCCCTTTTGAAAGATTCCTCATCTCTGGCAAGACTTATTCCTACTGTAGAGCCTGTTCTTGCTGGTTTTACTACACAGGGAAATTCAACAGGTTCAACTCTATCTCCTTTAAAGTATGTCTCCCCAGCAGGAACAGGTATGCCATAGGTTTTGAGAATTCTCTTGGTTACGTCCTTATCCATACAGATTGCGCTGGTTTCTGTGTTGCATCCTGTGTATTTGAAACCTGTTATCTCAAGAAGTCCCTGAACAGTGCCATCCTCTCCCGGTGAACCATGGAGAACAATGAAGACCTTCTCGGGATTGATTTTTTTCAGTTCTTCAACAATGGTTTCAGCGAGCTCTATTTCAAAAACTTGATGTCCCTTTTTCTTCAATGCAGAAATTACACTTCTAGCACTTTTCCTTGAAATATCAGCCTCAGGAGAGGGTCCTCCATAAACAACGGCTACTTTCAATTTTTATACCTCTGTCTTATTATTTTTGTAACCTCTTCAAGTCGATTTCCTCTGGAACCCTTTACCAGAACAGCCTTTCCAGAGAATAAGAATTTGTTAATAAATTTAATAAATTCTTTTCTACTTGTAAAGTGGAATTTAATGCCTTCAAACACTTTAAAGGTATATTCGGTCTCTTTGCCGTAAGCTATGAGAGTTTCCACTCCTGCAAGCTTCAGTAATTCCCCCACTTTTTCGTGTTCCTCTTTTGACTCTTTTCCTAACTCTAACATTTCTCCAATAATGGCAACCTTTGGTAGCTCCTGTAAGGAGAGGACTTTTATAGCATTCTCCATCGATTTTGGGTTGGCGTTGTAAGCATCATCTATAAGAATCATGCCGTTAAGCTTTTCTATATGGAATCTCATTTCTGGTGGTGTAAATGTCCTGACCAGTTCAGGAAGTTCCAAAATGTCAATTTTGAAGACTTCTGCCAGTCCGACAGCTATTAGTGTTGAGTTGACAATTCCATAGCCTGGAACTCCTGTCAGAAACTGAGTTCTTCTGCCAAAACTTTCTACTGTGAACTCTGTTTTGTCTGGAAAGAAGTTAATCTCCATTAGTTTGATATCACCTTCTCTACCAAAGGTTATTGTTTCTCTGCCTCTTGACAGGTTTTTAAACCGAAATGGAACTATTGAGAGAGAAGTTCCTTCTGTTATTGCGAGTTTCTCTTCCACAATTTCATCTACGTTTCCAAATCCCTCTGTATGGGCTTTTTCAATCGTTGTTACTATTGAAATTTCAGGCTTTATAAAACCCACAAGTTCTGGAATTTCTCCTTTTCTGTTTGTTCCTAACTCCTGAATGTAAACTTCAGCACTTAGAGGAAGGTTTGAAAGGGTGTGGGTCACTCCCAGAATGTTGTTAAAGCTCTTGATGTTCCGGTATGTTTTAAAGAATTTGGAGAAGATGTGGTTGAGGAGCTCCTTTGTTGTTGTTTTACCGACACTTCCTGTAACAGCAACGGTTGTTCCTTTGAAGTTTTCTCTCTTCCATTTTCCGATAGATTTGAAAGCTTCAAATGTGCTGTCAACCTCAATCAGAAATTTTCCTTCAGGGACTTCTATAACCTTTTCTGAGAGAGTCTCGGAGGCTCCTCTTTTAAAAGCATCGTCTATAAACTGATGACCGTCCCTATTCCCCTTTAACGCAACAAAGAGACTTCCTTCTTTTATATTCCTTGAATCAAATTCGAAAGATTCAATCTTACCTCTTCCTCTAAGCCTTCCTTTAACTATCTTTGCTACTTCCTCTGCTCTCATAGAACTCTTCTACAACCTCTCTATCGCTAAACTCAAGTTTTTTGTTTCCAATGATCTGGTAGTTTTCGTGTCCTTTGCCGGCTATCAAAACTATGTCGTCTTCTTCTTTTTCACTTAGAGCTCTGAAAATTGCCTCTCTTCTGTCAAGAATTACGGCAACCTTCTCTCTATTTTCTATTCCTGAGAGGATATCCTCGATTATTTTCTGAGGATCTTCACTTCTTGGATTATCGTTCGTAATTATAACTCTATCCGAAAGCTTTTCTGCTAATTTACCCATTATAGGTCTCTTCTCTCGATCTCTGTCTCCTCCACACCCAAAGACCGTTATCAACTTTCCCTTTTTAATCTTTGAGAGTGCTGTTAGTACTTTTTCAAGGGCGTCAGGAGTGTGGGCATAATCAACAAAAATTCCACTCTTAACCTCTTCAAGCCTTCCGGGAACTCTGATACTGTCGAACAAGTCTTTTATCTCTTCTCCTTCAAAGCCGAGGGCAACGAGAAGTCCAAATGCTGCCGCAACGTTGTAGGCGTTGTAATCCCCTTTCAGGTTTGTCCTGATTTTGTATTTTTTCTTTTCAAAATAGAGAGTTATTTCACTTCCATAAGATCTATTTTCCACAGATTCTATCTTTACTTTTCCGTGTTTTCCATAGGTTATGGTTTTACAGGGAAAGATGGATCTCATACCGGATAAAACTTTTCCAGATGGGTCATCAAAGTTTACAAGGGAAACGTTTTCTGTAAGGAAGAAGAGTTTCTCCTTTGAGAGGAAGTAATTGTAGATATTTCCGTGGAAATCCAGATGATCCTGTGTTAGATTTGTAAAAATTGCTCCTTCAAACCTGATACCTGAGACCCGGTGGAGCTCAAGACCATGAGATGAAACTTCAGAAACTACAAATTCTATTCCTTCTTCCAGAAACTCTTTCAGTATTCTGTTGTACTCAATTGCGGATGGGGTGGTTCTGCTTGCCGGTTTTCTACTTTCAGGAGTGCCGTACTCCACTGTTCCTGTTATTGCCGTTTTTCTGCCGAGACGGTTCAAAACGGTGTAAAGTATGTACGAGGTTGTTGTTTTACCGTTTGTTCCTGTTATTCCGATTACTCTCAGCTTTTTTGACGGTTCTCCGAAGAACTTTGATGCTATGAGAGCTTCCTTTTCTCTGATGTTCTCAACGTAGATAACAGGGATTTTATATTT
>CAJXJV010000102.1 GCA_913055135.1 uncultured Desulfurobacterium sp.
CTCTTTTTCACAGGAATCTAACTCTTTCAAATTTACAATGTTCTTCTCTTCTCTTGAAAAGAAACCCTTCAAATCGGAAGTTGCTTTGAAACAGGTGTATATGGACACCTTTTGAAGCTTTGTATTGTCAAAGAAAAACTTTGCATCCTTGAGAATTTTCTCATTTCTCTCCGGAAGAAAAACAACTTCTTCGACTCCAAACTGCAAAGGAAATTGAGGTTCTCCAGACCTTATAAGTCCTGCTATGTATTTGAGAACCTTTGGATCTCCAATTATAAGAACTCTATCACCAGATTTTACAACTGTTTTGGGCTTTGGAATGATGAGCTTTTCACCTCGAAAGATCGCAACTATTTTCCACCTTCGGGATGAAAATTTCCCAACAGGATAACCTGCTATTATGGATGTAGGCATGACCGTTACTTCAACTATCTCCCCTTTTCCGAGTCCAATATTGGTCGGAGTTACTATTCCTGATTCAATCTGTCTCTCAAGAAGGGAAGCAGTTGCAACGGCTTTATTAATATAGTTTATACCTTCTCTTTCGTATGGCTCATCATTTTCCCTGCTATTGGATACGGCAAAAACTGAAGGTACATCAAACTCCTTAGCCAACTTACAAGCTTCTAAGTTAACTTCATCATCTCCAGTACAGGCTACAAATACTTTAGCCTCTTCTATTCCGGATCTTTTTAGTATAAGCTTACTGGTTCCGTCTCCTTGAAGAAGAACAACCCTATTCATCGATTCAGAGTCAAGAATTTCCACAACTTTCTGCAATTTTTCACTATCTTCATCGATTACAGTTATAAACCAGTCCTTCTTAAGCCTCTTTATCAGCTCTCTTCCTACTTCTCCTGCTCCAACAATTATCAGTTTCACTCTCTCTCCTGAATTAACGACAGAATTCAAACTTGAATTTTATTACACCCGTTGTAAACCCAGACCAAAATAAAAATAATTCTCATTAAGATAGAAAAAAGTATTGACATTCTGAAATTTGAGATTAAGATTTCAACTATACTCTATCAGGAGGGAACAATGGAACCAATATTGACGGTCAACAATGTAAAACTGTCACTCGATGAAAAGCCGATCCTAAAAGGGGTTAATCTAATAATCAACAAAGGTGAAATTCATGCTATTCTGGGACCCAATGGTGCTGGTAAATCTACACTTGCAAATCTCATAATGGGAATCGGTGATCTAAAGTCTCCTACTGAGGGAGAAATCATTTTCAAAGATAAAATTCTCAACGGACTTGAGATTTCTGAAAGAGCAAAGCTTGGAATAACCCTTGCATGGCAGGAGCCTGCAAGATTTGAAGGAATCACGGTTGAAGAGTATTTGAAGCTTGCTGGAAGAAACAACCCGGATCTCGACGTTGAAGAATGCCTTAAGTTTGTAGGATTAGACAGTAGCTATCTGTTCAGATACGTTGATGATACTCTTTCTGGAGGAGAAAGGAAAAGAGTAGAACTTGCGTCTATTCTCGCAATGAAACCAGAACTGGCAATCCTTGATGAACCCGACTCTGGAATTGATTTCGCCTCAATGGAAGACATTGCAAGAATGCTCAAAACAATGAAAGACAGAGGTACAACAATCCTGATGATTACCCACAGAGAAGAAATAGCAGAAATATCAGATAGAGCGTCTCTTATGTGCGATGGAAGAGTCATTCAAACGGGTAATCCAAAAGAAGTTGGAGAAAAGTTCAAGAACATGTGTATCACGTGTGAAGTTAAAAATCCACAACTTGTTGGAGGCAAATAATGGCTATAGCGAAAAATCTTTTAAATATAGCTAAGAAAGAGTTTACAAAGATTGGACTTCCTGAAGAGCTCTTTACGAAAAACAAGTTTAACCTTTTAGTTGACAGAAACAAAATAGTTACCAAATATCCGGCACCGGGAGTAAGATCAGAAGTTATAG
This sequence comes from uncultured Desulfurobacterium sp., assembly GCA_913055135.1. Lineage (GTDB taxonomy): Bacteria > Aquificota > Aquificia > Desulfurobacteriales > Desulfurobacteriaceae > Desulfurobacterium. Next base: position 1,936 of record CAJXJV010000102.1, read on the forward strand.
AAACTCCCACTGGTGTTAAAACAAAAGTTTACATTGAGCCCGGAACAAAGCTTGAAGAACCTGTAACCTTATGCTTTGGAGCAGCAGGTAGGACAGACCTTCAAACAACAGAAAGTGAAATAATAGTGGGAGAAGGAGCAGACGTTAAGTTTCAAGTTTACGGTGCAATGGCAGAAGGAATCAAGCTTAAACACACTGCAAAGACTAAGATAGTTGTTGAAAAGAATGCAAAGTTTGTATTTATAGATGTTCACTACAATGGAGAAAACACTCTTGTCGATCTTGAAACGGAAACCGATGCATATGTTGGAGAAAATGCCTATTTCAAAAGCGTTTTCAAGCAGATTAAAGGAAGAGCCGGAAAAGTCAGGGTGAATCTTAAAGCAAGAGTTGACAGGAAGGGAGTTGTTGTATTTGAAACGAAGATGATAGGTAAGAAAGATGACGAGATAAAGGTAGAAGATATAATCTATCTTGATGGGGAAGAATCCAGAGGAATCTCAAAGAGCCGTATTATTGCAGTCGATCAAGCAAAAGCAGAATTCATAGGAGAAACTTACGGAAATGCCCCAAGATGCAGGGGACATATAGATTGTTCTGAAATTATAAGAGGAAAAGATGTCGTGGTAAAAGCAGTTCCTGTAGTTGTGGTTAGAGATGAAACTGCAAAAGTTACCCACGAAGCAGCAATCGGTAGTATAGATAAGAAACAACTTGAGACTCTAATGGCAAGAGGGCTTACAGAAGATGAAGCTGTGGACGTAATCGTCCAGGGTATGTTGAGATAAACTTAAAACCTACATTCAAGGAGGAAAAGAGATGAAAGTGCATGGACCAGAACCAGAAGGTAAAAGGAAACACACACCTGTAATTGAAGCGCCTGAAAAGGTCAAAAAAGGTGAATGGTTTGAAGTAAAAGTAATTGTTGGTAAGGACATTGCCCATCCAAACACAAAGGAACACTGGATTGAGCACGTATCACTTTGGGCTGGAGATTTCCTTGTAGCAAGAGCAGACTTTGAACCAGAAAGAGCTGCATCAGAAGTTGTCTTTAAAGTAAAACTCGAAGAAACAGCAGTTCTTACTGCTCATGCATACTGCAACCTTCACGGTCTCTGGCACAGCGAAGAGACAGTTGTAGAAGTTGAGGAGTAATTTCTGGCGCCCTTATGGGCGCTATTAAACATTAATAGCTTCACCATTCTCAACAGGTTCCTTAAAACCGTACTCTCATAATCTCATTCCCTTCCAGAATCTACTCTAACCACTACAGGGAAAGGTACTCCGAGACCGCTCAGAATTCCCATCCCAGTCTGTAGAGACGGTAGAAGCCCTATTAAATCCCTTCCTGCAAATTCAACGTATGTTTCAACGGCAGCAAGGTCTGATGCGTTCATAGTTCTGAACATCGCCTGAGTGTTTGCCTGAGATAGAACGTACTTACTGACCTGTGCCGGTCTCTGAGTTATCACTATAAGACCAAGATTAAACTTTCTTCCTTCTGAAGCGATTTTCCTTGCCATCATAAGTGCAAGGTTATCTTTACCTGCTGAAACGTCTCCGTAGCTTCCTTCTGGTGCAAAGTTGTGAGCCTCTTCAAGGACGATAAGTCTTTCTCTGCTGTTTTCTTTGTTCTGAACAAAAAGTTCTTGCATTGCCAGTCCTGCAAGGTTAACCCTCGTCACAGGGTCTGTTATGCGGGAAAAGTTGAAAATAACAACCTTTTTAGAGCTGCTAATGGCTGAAGTCAAAAGGTTGTAAGTCTTTACCTGGGTTTTTAAAATCCTTTCTCCGAAGATCTCTGCCGCTTCTTTCTCCACACCTGCATAAACTCTCTCTTTTACTTTCTTCGTTTTCCCATTTGATGTTTCTATCTCTTTCTCTTCTTCATCTTCTATCTCTGAAAGAATATCGTAAAGATTTTTACTTTTCAGCGCCGTTCTTTTCAGAGACGGTTTTATCAAACCTGATAAAAAGGCTTTATTGTCCCTTGCAAGTCCTGAATTACCGCTTATCAGGTAAGAGTAACCTGTTTCCTTTACAAGCTCCTCTACTTCCCATGAATATACAGGAAAGAGCGTTTCTTCAAAAACAACGTGTAAAACATTCTCTTCAGGAAGTCCGGACTTAACAAGTTCTTCGTAGTATTCACCGTGAGGATCAAAAATGAAAGCCTGAACAGGATAATTTTTTAAAAACCTTGAAAGAAAAATTTTCGTAAAGTGGCTCTTTCCCGAACCTGTGGTGCCGAGAATCAACATGTGTTTCGTAATCACCTCTTTCCCATCTATGAATACTTCCTGATTGCTGTCTTCAAATGTTCCAACCCTGACAGGATAAACCATGTCCCTACCGGAAAAGTTCCTTTTCACAAGCGTTTTAAGAGTATCGGAAGAAGCCAGATAGACGGCTTCTCCGACGTCAAAAGGTTCCATTAACGTTTCAAGTTTCCCATCCTTTACAATTCCGAGAATCTCGGCAACGGCAACTCTTACCTTATCACCGTTTTCGTTAAGGTAAGACCAGACAGCTGCTTTTTTCCACTCTTTACTTCTTCTTTCGGTAAAGAGCGTTTTGAAGGTGTCAATAGAACCAAAAACTGGAGATTCTCCTGCAGAAAATGGATTGGCAAAGAATCCCATATCATAAGAGTAAATGCTTGTAATTTTCGCTAATATAGTACCTTCTTTTTGTCTTACTTCAACGTAAGATTGTTCTTTGATTTCCGGTTCAAGTAAAATAAATTCAAAGGAACGGGACTTTACAGGATTAATAGCAAAGCCCAGTAAATTGTCGTCAAACCTGGTAGAGTCCGCTTTTATCCTTTCAAAATAATCTATGAGTTTTTTTAGTTCCTCTTCATCATCATTTATGTCATAGTAAACTGCTGCTTCAATATTTCCCTGTGAATAGTCTGAAAAACCCGCTTTTGTGAAATTGGCAGAACCTACGGCTGCTTTCTCGTCATCAATTAATATAAATTTGGCGTGAAGTCTATTGTTAAGATAAACAGTGCCGTCTTTTTCCTTTATTTTCTTGAAAACGTAATCATCAGTAATGAGTAAATCCTGAAGTTCAGAAGCCCTTAAAACCACTTCTAACTTAACATTCTCCGGCAGATTACTCAGCAACCTATCAACGAGATTTCCTTTTAACCATGCGGAAGAAATTTTTACAGAAAACCTGGCTTCTTTTATCATGTCTTCTATACACTGGTATATCTCATCACTTCTTAGAGTTTTCATGACTTACCCTCCCTCGATTTACGAGAGTTTACAATGTGAAACCATATTTTACAACCGTTCCATCACTCCCTGCTGAAAGCAAATAATTTCCGTCACTTGAAAAATCAATGGAACTTACAGAGCCAACGTGAGCAGGAAGTTTTAAGATAAGGTCACTGTTTTCTACTTTAAAAACGAGAACATTTCCTTCAAATGTTCCACACGCTAAAAGATTATGATTCAAGAATTTTAAA
>CAJXJV010000103.1 GCA_913055135.1 uncultured Desulfurobacterium sp.
TGGCGACTGTAACGGTTGTAGTTGCCCTGATTCTTTTCTACATTGAACATACGCTGTTCGGTGGATGTTAAAATGGAGGAAAAAGAGTTAAAAGTAGAGGCATTGATAACTCAAAAAGAATTAGTTTTGGTGTTACTTAGGTTTTTCCTTACATTGATAACTTTGTTGCTTTCTGCATTGGGAGGAATATTTTATGAAAAAGGAGAAAAAGCTTTACCATGGTTACTATTTGGAACTTCTCTACTGGTACTTCTTGCATTGATTACAACAGCATTTGGGATTAAGATATACAAAATAGCAAAAGAAATAGAAAATTGTTAGAGGTGCACATGTTAAACAACGATTGGTTTAGTGCTTTTACATTTTTTATCATAGCAAGTGTATCTGTACTGATAATTGCTTATCCAGTATTAAGAGATTTCAAAAAAGCCAAATAGATAGGAGAATATATTGGCTGATGAATGGGTATCACCACTGTTACTTTTCTTTTTAGTAATTATTCTATTAGTTCTGATTATTTATCCGGCTCTAAAAAAAGACCCAATTGGGTGAGGGTAGGTAGTGATGAAATTTGTAGAAAGAGCTTTTGAAGGATTTCTATGGCGTTCAAGGCTTATGGTTCTCTTTGCAGTCCTGTTTTCTCTTCTTGCAGCTTTATCACTCTTCATAGTAGCCTCTTTTGAGATACTTGAACCTGTAGAGCACCTATTTGAGAACCAATTCCATATCTCTTCAGAAGACCACAAGAAACTGGTTGGAGCAATAATAGGAGCCGTTGACCTTTACCTTATTGCAACAGTATTAATTATCTTTTCACTGGGACTTTATGAGCTTTTCATAAGTAAGATAGACCAGGCAGAGAATGACGAAAGATCATCAAAAATATTAGCCATCCACAGTCTTGACGACTTAAAGGAAAAACTTGCAAAAGTTGTTCTAATGGTTTTAATAGTTACATTTTTTAAATACGCTATCCATATTAAATACGAAACACCTATTGAAACCCTTTACCTTGCAGCAGGTGTATTAATGCTTGCCTTAGCCCTTTACTTCAGTCATAAGAAGTGATTTTTTCCCTCGGATGGTCGAAAACCGCCAGCTGGGGCAGACCATCCTGTAAACAAAGGCGGAATATAAATACCCCAGCCAGAACTGTGCTAATGTACAGTTCTGCCAGTTAGGTAATAAATGAAGAAGGTGGCAGTGATAATGGGAAGTAAATCCGACATGCCCGTTATGGAAAGCTGTACAAAGACGCTTGACGAGTTTGGAGTTCCTTACGATGTAAAAGTCCTCTCAGCCCACAGGACAATTGATGAGGTCCTTGCCTTCTGCGAAAAGGCAGAAGAGGAATACGACGTTATTATTGCTGCTGCTGGATATGCAGCCCACCTTGGTGGAGTAATTGCTGCTAAAACAACACTTCCAGTTATTGGAGTTCCCCTCGATGCATCTCCCCTAAAAGGGATAGACTCCCTTCTCTCAATCGTTCAGATGCCAGGTGGCATACCTGTAGCCACAGTAACAATTGGAAAAGCTGGCGCCAAAAATGCAGCAGTCTTAGCTGTTGAAATAATGGCAATAAAGTATCCAGAGCTGAGAGAGAAACTTAAGAAGTATAGAGAGGAAATGAAGAGAAAGGTTTTAGAGGGTTAAATTATGAAAGTTTACCCTGACTGTATTCCCTGTTTTATGAAACAGATACTGAACGTTTCGAAAATTGCGGAGGTTCCAGATTCTCTCACAATAGAGATACTGAGAGAGTCGGCAAAGTTCATTTCAAAGGATCTGAGATTTGATAAATCACCAGGACACAACGCCACATTCCTCCACAGAATTTTCAAAGAGAGGACAAAAATCAACGATCCTTACAAACTGCTAAAGGACAAGTACAACGAAATTGCACTTAAGCTCGAACCCTATCTTGAAGAGGAGTTTTACAGGCAATCCGATGATTCACTCTCCATTGCCATAAGGCTTGCCGCAGCAGGAAACGTCATTGATTTTGGAATTCCCAGAGAATTTGACCTGATAGAGGATATTAAAAACCTTCTCCATCTTTCCTTTGCCTACTTTGACGTTGCGATACTTGAAAGGTTCTTCGTTCCAGGAAAACAGGTTCTCTACGTTGCTGACAATGCAGGTGAGATAGTCTTCGACAAATTTTTGCTTAAAGAGCTCAAAAGAAAAGGGCTTAGAGTTGTCCTTGCTGTAAGAGGTGGTCCCATCCTGAACGATGCCACGGTGGAAGATGCCCTTAAAACAGGAGCAGCAGACATTGTTGATGAACTGATTACAACAGGAAAGGACTTTATCGGTATAGACTTTGATTTCGTTTCCGAGGAGTTCAAACAGCACTGGGAAAAGTCTTTATTTATAATTTCAAAAGGACAGGCAAACTTTGAAACTCTTGATGGAATAGACTCAAAGGATATTTTCTTTATACTCAAAGCAAAGTGTCCTCCCGTTGCCGAAGAGTTGAAATGTCAGGTCAACGATCTCATCTTCCTCTACAACAAACACCTTTTAGAGATAAAAGAGAGTGAGGATTCTCAGTAAAAAGAATTTAGCAGAAGTTGCTAAGGTTTTGAAATCGGGAGAGCTGGTTTGCTCTCCCACCGATACCTTGTTTGGAATTCTTGGAAATGCTTTAAGTAAAAAAGTAGTAAATAGGCTCTACTCCATAAAGAAAAGAGACCCTGAAAAACCGCTTATCGTTTTGTTTGATTCGGTTGAACAGCTGGAAGAATTCGGCATTATCATCCCTGTAAATTATTCAACCGGGTTTAAAAAACTTTATCCCGCTCCTATTACCGCTATCTTGCCGCTTTCTGAAAAGAGTCCCTTTAGAGAAATTTTCAAAAGGAACAATCTCGCTGTCAGAATACCGGATGATGAATTTTTGCGGCAGCTTATAAGAGAAACGTTTCCCCTGTTTGCTCCAAGTGCCAATCCCCAGGGCAAGACTCCTGCAAAGAGCTGTGAGGAGTGCAGAAGGTATTTTGAAGGACAGATTAACTACTGTATAGAAGGAAAATCCAAGGAAGTTCCATCAACTATTGTTGATTTGACGGGAAAGAAACCTTTGCTCGTAAGAGAAGGTGCTGTTAGATTTGAGGAAATTCTGGAGGTTTTAAGTGAAACAAAAGCTTAAAGTTGTCTTTATGGGAACACCTGACTTCGCCGTTCCATCTCTCAAGGCACTTCACGAGGCTGGATATGAAATTCCTCTTGTTATTACTCAGCCGGATAAACCTGCCGGAAGGGGTAAGAAAATAACCCCTCCTCCTGTAAAAGTTCTGGCTAAAAACCTTGGAATACCGGTCTATCAACCTGAAAAAGTTAAAGGGAACGAAGAACTCATTGAAAAACTTAAAGAAATTTCCCCTGATCTAATTGTTGTTGCAGCCTATGGGAAAATCCTTCCAGATGAGATTTTGAATTTGCCGAAATTTGGATGTATAAACGTCCACGCTTCTCTTCTTCCAGAGTATAGAGGAGCCTCTCCTATTCAATCTGCTCTTCTTGATGGAAAGGAAAAAACAGGCGTTACGATAATGCTCATATCACCGGAACTTGATGCTGGAGACATAATCTCACAGAGGGAAGTCCCTATAGAAAAGAGCGATAATGCTCAAACTCTCCACGATAAACTGGCAAAGGTAGGAGCTGAACTCCTTGTTGAAACCATCCCTCTCTATGTTTCTGGAGAATTAAAACCTGTACCCCAGAACAACTCTAAAGCCACTTACTGCAAACCCATAACAAAAGAAATGGGTAGAATCGACTGGAATCTCCCGGCAGAGAAGATATTCAACATGGTAAGAGCTTTCACTCCATGGCCTTCAGCCTACACTACATTCAGAGGGAAAAGGGTAAAGATAACAAAAGCTGAACCCGCTCCTGGAGCTGGAGAACCTGGAAAGATAATTAAAGCTGACAGAGAACTTGTAGTTGCTACAGGAGAAGGAGCTCTTAAAATAGAAAAACTCAAACCCGAAGGTAAAAAAGAGATCTCAGGTGAAGAGTTCATCAGAGGTTACAGGATACAGACTGGTGATTTCTTTACCTAAACCCCTTGTATTTCTCTAAAAAAGGGGAAATTTTTAATAAGTGGCAAGTTGGGTTAAACTTTGTTATTAGAGAGGACTAAATACTATGGATCTTAAAGAAAAAATTGAAGAGTTTAAGAGAAAAGCCAGAATGAGCGGACTTAAGGTAACACCTCAGCGTGTTGCTGTTTATAGAGAAATCATCTCAAGAAACGACCACCCTTCTGCTGAGGAGTTATACGAGAGTCTGAAGGATAAAATAGACGGCATCTCTCTTACAACTGTTTATAGAACACTTGCCAGCTTAGAAAAGGCAGGACTGGTAATGAGAGTCCCCACACTGAGGGATAAAGTACACTATGATGCACGAGTTGAACCTCACAGCCACTTTGTATGTCTTAACTGTGGCAGAATTTACGATACAGAAATCGTTCCAGAAGTAAACACTGATAAGCTGGAGAAGGAAGGCTTTAAAGTCTTAAACTGTACTGTTCTCTGTTACGGCATCTGTAACAGATGTAAGGTGGAGAATGAAGAAGTATAAACTTCTTATGGATCCTGTTTACGATGAATTTATAATGGTGGAGAGAGGGGGAGCACTCGAAAAGATCCTTGACAGTTTCTATCTCCAGAGACTCCGATACATAAGACAATTGGGTCCCTGTTATTACGTATATCCGGGGGCTGAGCATACCCGATTTCAGCATTCCATAGGAGTAATGTGGCTTGCAAGAAAAGCACTGAACTTCCTGAAGTTAAAGGATTATCAAATAGATGAATTCCTCTCCACCTCTATCCTTGTTGCTGCACTTACCCATGACCTTGGACATTCGCCCTTTTCCCACGCTCTTGAAGGAGTAATTATTCCTCAGAGGCATGAGGACTCACACTTTATGCTCTGAAAAGCCTCTCTGAAGAAACAGACCTTGAAAAAGATCTCATAGATAACGTAAAGAAGATACTTTCAAAAGAACACCCATTTCCCTTTTCCTATCAGCTCATATCCAGCCAATTAGACTGCGACAGACTTGACTACCTGAGAAGGGACGCTTTCTACACCGGGGTTTCTTTTGGAAAAATTGATGTTAACAGAATTCTTGTTTCTGTACTTGTTGAAGATGGAGAACTGATATGGAGCTCCAAAGGCTTTAATGCCCTCGAGGCTTACGTAATGTCCCGTTACGAAATGTACTGGGCAGTCTATTTCCACAAAGTCAATCTTTCCGTTCAGGTTCTCCTGAAAAAAATCGTTGAGAAAATAAAAGAACTTCTTCTCGAAGGAAATTCCCTCCAAATGGATCTCACACTTTCAGAAGTTCTCAAAGAGGA
>CAJXJV010000104.1 GCA_913055135.1 uncultured Desulfurobacterium sp.
GCTTCTGGAGCTTTAGGTCAGATTAATTATAACACATTGCATGAAACTAAAAATGTCTTTTAATGTCCACTAATCAGCAACTGTTGAGAACCTCCCTGCTCCAAAAATGAAATTGGGGCTCATCCCCGCATAACTCCCTACAGGGGAGGCGGAGAATCGCCCCCGATACATGAGTATATATAGGGAATATATCCCGCTACTTTCAAAGTTTAATATATCACTTAATTAACCCGCTCGCAATACCCCACCTGTGGGCGTACATCCTTCCGTAAGGTCTTGCACTAACCGGAACGATTTTTGTAAACGGCTCTGAGAGGATCTCTTCGACCGGAATGCTGAAAGCTTCCGAAAAGCCTTTGAGCTCTTCCCTTAAAATCTTCATATCCTCCTCATCTACTTCAAAAACTCTAACTTCCTTACCCAGGTACCTTTGGGGAACTTCTCCCCTGATGTACATCACGCCACCGTGCATTCCAGTCGCACAGTAATCTCCAACAATATCCTCTCCGGGCTTTCTGTTAAGTCCAAGGAGTATTAACCTTCCACCTGCCATGTACTCGCCAAAGAAGTTTCCAGCTTTACCACCAATGATAAATGTTGGAATTAAGTGCTTATATCCCTTCATGTGAATGCCGACTCTGTATCCAACGTCTCCCTCTATATAAACCTTTCCGCCTCTCATTCCGTATCCGCAGACATCTCCAGCATGTCCTCTAACAATGATCTTTCCAGCCATCATTGTGTTTCCAACGCCATCCTGAGCATTTCCAAATACCTCTATTTCAGGACCGTACAGGAAGATTCCAAGGTCGTTTCCTGCTGTTCCATAGATATCGATCTTTACGCTTTCCTTTATTCCGGTTCCAATGTATCTCTGACCGTAAACCTCCTTCAAAATGATCTTTTCAGCTCCAGCTTTAACAAGATCTTTTATCTTTGTGTTCAACTCCTTGTAATGGACAGTTCCACACACTATCTCGTAAACGTTTTCTGAGACTTGCTTTACTTCCATAGTTTACTCCTCGAAAATTAGTAATGCACATTAGATGTTGTCAAAAATTTCTTTAACTTTTAAAGAAATCTTGCAGTTATTAAACTCCAGTTCAAACTTTCCAGAGGTGCCATCAAAAGCTATTTCATAACTTCCATCTATTTGAGAAATAATAATCTGATGATCGGCAAATGGAGAAGGAGCCATGGCGAAGGGAATACCTTCTATCAGTTCCCAGTCTCCCTGCCACTGTTTATAGTCCTCTATGGTGTAATGTTCTCTGTACTTCTCCGCAAGGCTCATTTTACATCCTTCTCAAATTTTCATTTGTATCAAAAAGCAGGTCACGTTCATTCTGCAGGATAGCAGACATCCTCTTCCTTACAGTGATTGAGAAGTGCTATAACAGGTTCTCCAGCCTTTGGCATCCAGACCTTTTCAGGCTCTTTACAGACAACTCTTATTGCAGACTCTTCACTTGCCATATAGACTGTATCACCATTAATTGCTGCAACAAAAGGTCTTAGCTTAATTCTGTCATTGAATCCAATAACACCATCTTTAAATGCAAAGAGCATTGCAAAAGGACCGTTGAGCATTGCCGGAGCATAGACTGTTCTTATCATCTTTGCCACATCGAAAAGCCTTTCCATTCCAATTTCTTTATAGTAATCAACATCCTTCCAGAATGGAGCTGCCATTGCCATGAAAACAGCTCTGATTGGAAGTCTGTGTTTCCTGAAAAGAAGGTCAAAGAGATAAGCTGCAACCTCTGTATCCGTTAAAAGTGTACATTTGTAGCCGAACATTTCAACGTATCTCTTGTTGGTTCCGTAAGAGGTAATCTCTCCGTTGTGAACAATTGCCCAATCAAGGAGAGTAAATGGGTGAGCTCCACCCCACCAACCTGGAGTGTTGGTTGGGAATCTTGTATGTGCAAGCCAGATATAACCTTCGTACTCTTTTATTTCAAAGAAGTCGCCAATCTCGTCTGGATGACCAACTCCCTTAAAAGCTCCCATGTTTTTCCCGCTGGATATTACGTAAGCCCCTTCTATTCCATCGTTTATCGTCATAACGGATCTTACCACCATATCTTCTTCACTTTCCAGTGGGAGCTTTGCATCTTCCTTTGGCTCAACGAAGTATCTGTAGAAAACAGGTGGTTTTGTTTTCTTGTAGAGTGATGGAACACTTTTTGTTGGAATTATTTCACTTTTAACGATTTTGAAAAACCTGTTTAAAACAGCCTTGACTTCGGATTCAACGTCCAGGTCGTCAAGCATTACATGAAACGCATAGTACTCTGCCATATCCGGGTATATCCCATAGGCAGCGTACCCTGCCCCCATTCCGTTTCCACGTTCTTTCATAGAGGTGATTGAATCGTATATGTACTTCCCTGAGATTTTCTTTCCATCTCTATTTACTATTCCTGCAAGGCCACAGCCCGACATTTCACATCTTTCAATCATCCCACAGGCCTCCAGTCTTTGTAAGCCGTTTTATCCTCTTTAAGCTTCTCTTTTCTCCACTCTTCTGGTAGGTCAACAAGTCCAAAGTCAAGGGAAACAAGTCTCTCTTTGATATTTGAGACGTCTATCTTCTGTCTTATTACGTTTGTAAGGATTCCGACTCTGTCTATTTCTCCGATTGCAACAAATCCTACAAGTTTTCCATCCTTCAGGATAGCCTTTCTGTAGTATCCTCTCTTTTCAAACTTATCGTTAACCAGAACCTCATAGGTACTGTCTGGAGGCTCAACAATTCCAGCGTTCAAAACAGGTTTTTCAAGGAATTTTAGTGAGTTGAGAGGTAAGCCTCCTAAGTAAGTTATCTCTTTTCCAGCCATGTTGAGACCTGCAATGAGACCCTGTTCAAAGGCAAGGGGGAAGAGAGGTAAATTCTTTCTTGTTCCATCTGTTATGTCTATACACTCGATACAATCACCGGCGGCATAAATGTCTGGAACGTTTGTTCTCAGGTGATTATCTGTAACTATTCCCCTGTTTACTTCTATCCTCGCAGTCTCTGCAAGTTCAACGTTCGGTCTTACACCGATTGCAATAACAACCGCTTCTGTTTTCAGAACTTCTCCGCTTTTGAGTTTTACGCTGCTTACTTTCTCTTCTCCTAAGATTTCTTCAACTGTGTTATTAAAGATGAACTGGACACCTTTTTCTCTGAGCATGGTTTCTACGATTTCAGAGCCTCTTTTATCAAGAGCCTTTCCAAGAACTCTGTGGAGGAGTTCCACAACTATAACTTCTTTTCCAATTTCTCTTAAGTAGTAGGCAACTTCAAGTCCAATAAATCCTGAGCCGATAACTACAACCTTTTCGACGCCGTTTTCTTCTATGTACTTTTTGAATTTCTTTGCACTGCCAAGTTCTGTAAAAGTGAAAACACCCTCTTTTTCTCTTCCAGGAATTGGTGGAACAAAAGGAACTCCACCAGTTGATATGAGTAACTTGTCGTAGGGAACCATTTCATTTGAGTCTAAGATCACCACTTTGCTCTCGGGATTTATCTTAATGGCTTTATGACCGAGTATCTGGGTTACGTTGTTCTTTTCAAAGAAATCTTTATCTCTGTAGAGAAGCTTTTCATCAGGATAATCTATCAGGACATCTGCAATCATCGGCTTTGAGTAACACCTATCCTCGTAAGAAATTACAACTATTTCGTTTTCCTTATCTACCTTCCTGATTCCTGTTATGCACCCTACTGCTGCTGCACTGTTTCCAATAATTACGTATCTCATTCCCTCTACCTCTCAAAGTCATAGATAAGAGCTCTGTTTGGACATGCTTCAACACAGGCGGGAAATCCTCTGTCTTCACAGATATCACACTTAAAGGAGTGTTTTCTTTCAACGTGTGGGTGAGCTGCACCAAATGGACAGACCAGAACACATCCCCAGCAACCTACACACTTATCTTCGTCAAGCCTTACCCTTCCATCTTCATCCTGGGTTATTGCACCGGAGATGCAGGCATCAAGGCAGAACGGATGCTTACAGTGGCGGCACATGAGAGAGAGTGAAACCGCCCCTTTTACCTCTACAGTTGCTCTTGGGAGAAGTCCTTCTAACTTGTAGGCTTTAACTGGATCCTGCGTTTCGCTGTGAACCATTGTGCAGGCAACTTCACAGTACCTGCAGGAGATACAGTTCTCCTCTATTGGATAGACCTTCATAAGCTTTCTCTTCTTTGACATCTTCACCTCTCCTACATTCCGGCAGGAAGTACGCCGAGGATTTTGTTTTCCTGTTCAGTGAGTCCCCAGCTTCTGAGTCTCAGTCTGTTTCCTTTGATACTCTCTATTGCGTTTATTCCCATGGCTCCAAGAAGTTCTTTTATGTCATGCGCCCAGGCTCTCAGGAGGTTGTAGAGGTTTTCAGCAACAATGTCCGGATTGAGCCTCTTTGCAAGTCTTGGATCGTTTGTTGTTATTCCCCAGGCACACTTTCCAGTGTGACACTGCTGACACTGGGTGCAACCAGCTGCAAGCTTTGCAACTGTTCCTATGTAAACCGCATCGGCACCAAGAGCTATAGCTTTGAGAACATCAACTGCACTTCTGAATCCTCCAGCAGCTATAAGAGAAACTTCATTTCTAAGTCCCTCTTTTCTCAACCTGTCATCAACTGCTGCAATTGCAAGTTCTATTGGAATTCCAACATAATCTCTCAGAGATTTTGGAGTAGCTCCAGTTCCACCCCTTACACCGTCAATTGCTATGGCATCGGCTCCAGCATGGGCGATACCGCAGGCTATTGCAGCAACGTTGTGGACTGCTGCAATCTTTACAAAGACAGGTCTTTCGTAGTTTGTTGCCTCTTTGAGGGCGTAGATAAGCTGTCTTAAGTCTTCAATTGAGTAAATGTCATGGTGAGGAGCTGGAGAGATTGCGTCTGCTCCAACAGGAATCATACGGGTTTCAGCAATTCCTTCGTTTACCTTTTCGCCTGGAAGGTGTCCACCGATTCCTGGCTTTGCACCCTGTCCAATTTTTATCTCAATTGCGGCAGATGTCTCAAGGTAGTCAAGGTCAACGCCGAACCTTCCAGAGGCCACCTGAACGATTGTGCAATCTTTGTATTCCCTTAAAGACTTGTGAAGGCCACCTTCTCCTGTGTTCCAGAGTGTTCCAAATTCTTTGGCGGCTCTTGCCATTGCCTTTTGTAGGTTGAGGTTGATAGAACCGTAAGACATTGCGGAGAAAAGGACAGGAATCTCAAGTTCAAGCTGTTTCCCGATTTTTGTCTTTATGCTAATGCCGTCTTCATCAAACTGAATGTCGTCTCTCTTTCTGCCTATGAATGTCTTTAGTTCCATAGGTTCTCTTAGTGGGTCAATTGGAGGGTTCGTAACCTGAGCAAATTTC
>CAJXJV010000105.1 GCA_913055135.1 uncultured Desulfurobacterium sp.
AAAAGCTTTAACTGTATTGAAAAGGAGCATAGTTATCGTCATAGGGCCAACGCCACCGGGAACAGGCGTTATGGCCGAAGCCTTCTCTTTAACCCTTTCAAAATCCACGTCACCGACTATTTTACCGTTTACTCTGCTAATGCCGATATCTATAACAACAGCCCCCTCTTTTACCATGTCTGCCTTTATAAGGTGGGGAACGCCCGTTGCAACGCAGAGGATATCTGCGTTTCTCGTGTAGTGGACGAGGTCATCTGTATAGATATGGCAGACAGAGACCGTTGCATTTGCGTTAAGGAGCATATTGGCAAGGGGTTTTCCTACAATGTTACTGTGGCCTACCATGACGGCGTTTTTACCCTGTAACTCTATCCCGTACTCCTCAAAGAACTTCATAACTCCCGCTGGAGTGCAGGGCATTAAACCCTCATCGTAGAGCCCAAGAACTGCCTTTCCAACGTTGACTGGATGAAAACCATCAACGTCCTTTTCAGGAGAGATGTAGTTAATAACCTCTCTGCACGAGAGATGCTTGGGAAGAGGGAGCTGAACAATTATTCCATCGACAGTTTCATCCTCGTTGAGCTTCCTGACAATGCTATTTAACTCCCCTTGCGTAATATTTGCAGGAAGTTTTTTATCAATCGACCTGATCCCAATCTTCTGACACGCCTTTATCTTGTTCCTGACGTAAATTTCACTTGCAGGGTCATTACCAACCAAAACTACCGCCAAAGCTGGTTCTCTACCTGATTTCTCTTTAAGTTCTTCAACCTCTCTTTTAAGTTGACCCCTAATCTTCTCAGAAAGTGCCTTCCCATCTAATATAACTGCCATCTTCTCTCCTCTGGTAAACCTGAAAAATTCTCTCGAAGTTTACTACTTTTCCATCCTCACCCACTTCAAAGAGAACCCCGGAAACCTGAATCTTTTTCGGCTTTTCAGGTACTTTAAGCTTTACAGGAAGCTGCTTTACAAACCTGAATATTCCCTCTTCTTTTTCCATTCCAATAACCGTATCAACAGCTCCGCACATTCCAGCATCCGTTATGTAGAGGGTTCCTTCTGGAAGAAGTCTCAAATCTCCCGTCTGAACGTGGGTATGAGTTCCAAAGACTGCCGTTGCTCTGCCATCGGCATAGAAACCAAACGCCAACTTCTCTGAAGTGGCTTCAGCATGGAAATCCACAATAACAATATCGGCTTCATTCTCCTCAACTATCCTGTCAAAGACGAAAAACGGGTTGTTCAGACATTCCATAAATACCCGTCCCATCAGACTGATAATGAGAACTTTTTTTCCTTTAACTTCAAGGATAATGTACCCTTTTCCGGGAGTACCCTCTGGATAGTTTGCTGGTCTCAAAATTTGATAGTTATCGATAAACTGATAGATTTCCTTCTTGTCAAAGGTGTGATTTCCACCTGTAAGAACATCAACACCGTAGGAGAAAAGTTTCTTTGCAACTTTTTCCGTTAACCCGAAACCGGCAGCACCGTTCTCGCCATTTGCTATACAGAGATCTATCTCTTTCCTGTTTTCCTCAAGCCACAGGTTGACTGCTCTTCTGCCCGGCCTTCCAACAATGTCTCCTAAGAAAGCTATTCGCACTTTCTGAGCTCCTCTAAGTAGTGAATAAGACTTAAAATTTGATTCCTCAAATGTAACATATCTTTTGTGTTACATATCAGAAAGTCAGAGTATTTTAACTTTTCTCTGTAGGGAAGCTGAAAGGAATCTCTCCTGATTGCTTCTTTCAAGCCAAACTTCTTTGAAGCTCTCAAAAGCCTCTGTCCTCTGTAGGCAAAAACAGTAACGATGAAATCAAATAAGCGTTGCCAACCATATTCAACAAGAACAGCTGCCTCAACAAAAACAATCTGGTTACGGTAAGCAGTCTTTATCGATTCTATCTCTTCCACAATCAAGGGATGGGTTATTGAGGTCAGTTCTTCTAACTTCTTTTTGTCGGAAAAAACGATTGAAGCAAGTCTTTTAGTATCTATTTCTCCTTTTTCTGTGAGAATCTGCCTCCCAAACTTTTCCAAAACGGCGTCATATCCCTTTTGACCTCTCAACAGAACTTTCTTCCCTATTTCATCGGCATTGAAGACTTTATAACCAGCATCTGAAAGAAACTTTGAAACTGTGGACTTTCCGGAACCTATATTTCCCGTTATTCCGATAAGCACTACACGGCTCCCTTCTTCTCTATAAAGGTCTCAAACACTGGAACAATCATAACCGCAACTGGAACCGCTATGATAATACCTAAAAGTCCCCCATAGTAACCACCTATAAATATCGAGAGAAGAACAAGGAGAGGATTAATACCTGTAGTCCTGCTCATGACAATAGGATAAATGAGATTTTCTATTCCAACCTCGGTGAGAAAAACGATTAACACTCCTACAACATAGGTGAACTCACCATTGTCAAAGATTGCCAGTAGGATAGATGGAACTAAACCTGAGAAAAAGCCCACATAGGGAATCATATTGAGAACTCCGGCAACAAAACCAATTAAAAAGGAGTACTTTATACCAACAAAATACAAACCAAGAGCTACATAGAACCCAACAAACGTTGCAACTGCCATCTGACCTATAAGATAGCTTGAGAGGGAATCGTGAACTCTATTCAGAAGAACATGGAGATCATCTCTAATGTGTACAGGTGCTATCGTCAAATAGAGCTCCTTAATTTTTCTGGCGTTCACGAGTAGATAGTAGGTTATTAACGGAACAAGAACAATATTCAACAACACATTAAACGCAGAGAAAACCCCCGAAAACAACCTCTGGATAATGTCTCCAACCGGAAGAGATCCAAGCTGGGAATAAGCACTCTTAATCAACGTCTGGAGTGTGGAAGTATCAAAATGAAACTTCTTTAAGAAATGTTCCCCTAAGAACTTGTAGATAAAGGCATCAAGCCTTTTCATCAGCTCAGGAAGGAATTTAATAAAACTTTGAACCTGAGCTATAACCGTTGGCAAAATTATGAAAAGAGCTATCAATACCAGTAGAAAAATGGAAAAGAGAGTTAAAATGGCCGAAATCCTCTGCTTATCACCCGTGAGATTCTGAAAGAATCTGAAGAGCGGATAGGAAACATAAGCAACAGCCGAGCCAATAAAAAAAGGCATAATAGCAGACTTCATTAAAAATAGAACAACTATCAGGAAAACCAATGAAGAAAGGAAAAACAGCTCAGTCAGATATTTTTTCACTGTTTAACTCCCGTATCCCCAGAATGCTGTAGCTGACAGCAGAAAGTACAGTTAAGAAAGCCGTTATCATATAAACTATTTTAATACACAGAGAAGGGCATATCTGATAGTTCAGATTCAGAAGAGTGATGAAAATAGTAAAAAACTGAAAGAAAGCTGTCATTTTTCCAATTAAAGTAGGCTTTATCCTGCTTATCTTTCCAAAAGTAGCCAAAAGCCATCCACCTACAAGGATTATTATATCTCTACTGATGACAAAGACCGTTAACCAAACCGGAATAATTCTGTCCACGTAAGAAAGCAGAATAAATCCAGAATTTATAAGTGCCTTATCAGCAAGTGGATCCAGAATGACTCCAAGGGTTGTAACCTGATTCAACCGTCTGGCAAGAAAACCATCAAGTGCATCACTAACCGCAGCTACCAGAAAGATAAATAGTGCCAGCTTGAAATTCCTGTAAAAAACAGCCATAATGAAGAGAGGCACCAAGAATCCTCTAATGAGCGTTATAACGTTTGGAACATTTACCATACCATCTCCCCATGGAGGATGAATGAATAAGATATACCTCGAAAAGGCAATTTTATCCTTTTTAGAGGAAGATTTAGCCCTTTCTGGAGACCTCACTACCGCATCCATTGAAGATAGGAAATCAGCAGCGGAAGTTATCGCAAAAGAAGACTTTATTCTATGTGGTATTCCGTTTTTTGAAACTGTTTTCAGACTTTATGATAATAACACAACGTTTGAATGGAAAAAAAGAGAGGGAGAAGAGATTTCAGGTGGTGAAGTCATCGGAAAAGTATATGGAAACATTAAAACCTTACTGACGTGTGAAAGAACAGCCTTAAACATCCTTCAGAAATTATCAGGAATAGCAACTGAAACGAGAAAATACATAAACCTGCTGAAAGGTTCAAAAGTTAAGCTGCTCGATACGAGAAAAACCACTCCCGGCTTGAGACACTTTGAAAAGTATGCAACGAAAATAGGTGGAGCCTGTAACCATCGAATGGGACTCTACGATGCAGTAATGATAAAAGACAACCACATTAAAGCATTCGGAGGAGTAATACCCGCTGTTAAATCGGTTGCTTCTTCAATTCCCGTAACTACAAAGATCGAAGTCGAAGTAGAAAATGAAAAGCAGTTAGAAGAGGTAATACAGGTTATTGAGCTTGTTGACATCGTCATGCTTGATAACTGGGATATCGATAAGGTAGAGAATGCAGCTTTGAAATTAAAGAGTGCAAAAAGTTCCATTAAAGTTGAGGTATCCGGAAACATAACAATTGAGAAAATTAGAGAACTCAAAGAAAAACCTATAGATTTTATATCCACGAGTAAAGTAATAACCGGAGCAAGATGGATTGATATAAGCATGGAGATTCTATGAACTTACCTCCCTTCAATGTTCTCGATGGATTAATAGTAATTACACTTGGATGGAACTTTATAAGAGGATTCAACAAAGGATTTGTAGAGGAAATTCTTTCACTGATAGGCATCGTAATAAGCCTTTTTCTGGCTTTAAACTTCTCTCACCACATTGCAAATTTACTGCTAAGTACTAAACAACCCGATTCAACTACGATAGCTATTGTTGGCTTTGGAATTTACCTTATCTCTTTTCTGGTGTTCAAATACTTTGCCTTTAGTATCAATAAGCAACTTCAGAAAACTCCATTCGGAATGCTCAACAACCTGTTAGGATTTCTTTTCGGCATTTTCAGAGGTGTAGCAATAGCTTCAATTTTTGTCCTGGGATTAGCTTTTATTGCTCCGGAAAGCTACCTGATAAAGAAAAGTTACTTAGGTGGATTGACTGTTCCTGTAATAGATAAAGCTTTTACATTTATGCCTGAAAAAACCCGAGAGCAACTTGAAGACAACTGGAAAACAGCAAGAAGCTATTTAATTAAGAACTTAGAGGAATGGAAAAACAAGGAAAAATCTCAATATAGTTTTAGAATCAGAAACAAGGATTTTCTAACGTCCTCGTAGAAAAAAAGCAGAAAAAAGAACTATTCAGTGGTAAAATTTTAACTAAACTTTTTTAAGGAGGGGAATTATGCTTGGAAAAGTTCTATCTATTACAACAGCCCTTATTCTATCATCTATCGG
>CAJXJV010000106.1 GCA_913055135.1 uncultured Desulfurobacterium sp.
ATTTTCTCCCTCAAAAATAGAAAAAGGCTAAGACAGCCGACTGACCGCCTTAGCCTTTAGAAGTATTTTAATGCAAATGAATTGCTAAGTCAATTACTAATCTGCAGGGAAAATAACTTCTACCTGCTTAGTTTTAGGAATTCCGATTATCTCGTAAAAGATTCTGAATCTTACATAGTTATCCTTCCGTTCAACAAGCTCTAAATCCTTAAAAACAACCCGCTTTTCCCACTCCTTTATAGCCTCTTCCACGACAACTTTCATTAGCTCTACAAGAACATCATCATTAGGCTCAAAAATTACCTTTCTCCAATCGGAACCGAAATTTCTGAGCATAGCCCTTTCGCCCTTGGCAGTAAGGACTATCTGCTTGATGCTATCTGCAATAAGATCTTCATCTTCCTTGATAGGTGGAGCAGAAATTATCCCTTCATTAAATCCAAGTCCAAAGCCTTTGTATGTAGCCATTACTACCCCGATAAAGAATCTTTATATTCATCCAGAGTCCATTCGGTGTCTGGATCTTTCCATGCAGGATTTTGCTCCAGAGATTTCAAAATAGGTGGAGGATCCTTTAGCTTAAAGTCTTTCCCATATATCTTTCCATTTCCATCAAAATCTTCTTGCTGGATAAATTCCTGGCTCAGTATAGCTGCATAGCCTACAGGAGCAGATTTTCCTCTGTTGTCTATGTTTATGATGTGGTCGGATGTAAAAGCTCCACATCTGCTATTGGTGGAATCCCATAATGCACACTTCTGTTGAACACACTCTTTTTCCTGGAATTCAGCTTCCCCAGTAGATTGATTAAATATCCAGTTACTCATAAAAGGGCAAACTGCCATGCTAACCTCCTGAATTCGTATCTCCTGAACCAGTTACTACTATTCCAATTCCACAAGGAACTATGTGAATGTCTCCTACTCTGTGAGTTGGAATACCGTTTGTTAAGACTGTAGAACTTCCAGAGACAGCAAAACTAACTGGACAGTGAGGACAGGTAGAAGCTCCAATGTCTCCTTCTCTAACCTGCTGAGAATTATTGGTATAGGTATCTGGACTTCCGGTTACATGAACACTAATCCAGCTGTGTGGGCAGCAAGGAGCTCCCACACTACAAATGCCTGCTGAAATGTCTCCTACTCTTGTATTAGCACTCATTGTTTTCTCCTATGGGTTAAGATTTATTCTTCCTGCCTTAACGCTTACTTCTGTTTCTGCTTCTATTAACACTTTATTGGCTGTCTTAATAAGAACGGTATCAGAAGAGATGTCTATTTTGATTATGTTGTTTTTTCTATCTCTGACTTCAATAAAATCTTCATCATCTGAGATATGGATAACGTTTCCTGCTGGAGTTTTAACCAGAAACTGCTTATTGTTTTTCATTTCTGCTGAAGGTTCACCTTTTCCAAACCATGTTCCTATCCAGACAGGCTTACTTGTATCAGGTTTAAGGTTGTAATTTCCTTCAAAAGTTACCCAGACAGTGTCTCCTTTCTTCGGAATCATCCAGAAGCCGTAGCCAGAGCTCCCACCTATCGGGAAAGCAGGGTATGCCCAGGGTAAATCCTCTGTTTTATATCCATCGTATAACCCTATGACTCTGACTTTTAACCTTCCCATTCCAAGTGGATCTTTATCTTCTTCTACAACTCCCCGATAAAACATTCCTAACTCCTGTTAATAGTTCCTGAGACTGGCTTATTAGCTGTGGAAATAGCATTCTTAACAAGCTTTAGTTCCGTTTTAAATTCTCCTACTGAGATTGTGTGTTTCACTCCGACTACCTGATAGACTCCACTTGTGTAATGGAGCTTGACCCTCTGTCCTCTTTTCAGATAGACAAGGATTTTGACGTTGGAAAGAGGTTTAACATCTGGATCACCAAAGATTTCTGCCGAAGCTGTTATCGGAATATCAGCACTCTTTCCCCAGAGATTTTTTAGAACAGTTAACTCTTTTCCTGTTTCACTTGAAAATGGTCTTAGGCTTTCTGCTCCTATGGAGACTTTTTTGGTATCAAGCTTTACATTTTTAACTGTTCTCTGATCTATTTCAAAAACCTGTTTCTGTTTGGTAATTGGGTCGTAACGGATAGCTTTTACTCTTTCTCCTGTAGAGTTAATTCCAAGGAGCATACTACCTTTTATTTCTGGCTCAAAACTAAGCAAAGGTTCATACTGCAAGTGAGTTGCATTGTAAGTAAAGGTTTTAACTGGTTTATTTTCTAAGGGAAGTCTCTTAAAGTGGAGTTTGTTATCTTTCCAGTTTACCGTAAATGGAGATTCGTTGCTTTTCTGGTTAGCAAAAGGTAAGAGTTTCTTCAGGATGAACTCGTAATCTGTTTCGTTCTGTTGGTAGAAAACTCCTTTCTCATTAACGTCATCAACTTCACACTCTATTCCATTCTCCTTGCATATCTGCTTTACTATGTTTGAAGGCGTATCGTTAAAGCTTCTGTTTTTCTCTTTACTCATTAGCGGAATTCCGCCCTGAGCAACGGTTTTAATCTCAACCTTTATTCCTACTGGCATGAAGCGTGGAATGTAGTCAAGGATTTCTCCTTTGAAGACATAGGAAGATTCTCTTTTCCCGTAAGTATCTATCCAGCCGAACTGAAACTCTATTTTTGCTCCTATGTGAGAGGCAAGGATTGACTCTATGTAGTCACCGGTTCTGTCAAAGAGGGAGATAGTAGCTGTAGCCATCTTATCTGCTGGAATATCTATTTCAGCAGCAATCCTTTCAACGTCAACTGGAAGCTCCCTGCCTTCCAGTTTTACTGTCAGAAAAGGTCTTTTGTTAACGGGAGGCATTTATCCAGTCCTCTATATCTTCAACATAGGGAATCTTCAACTTCTTACCGGGAATGACTTCCTCTAAAGGGTTAAGAATGTCATTAGCTACAGCAATAGCCCACCAATAATCGTGAGTGCCGTAATAGTTAAAACTGATTAGATCCAGAGCTCCTTCTTCTCCAGGTTGAACAATATGAACAGTCTGGAATCTCGTAAATTCCGGTCTTTCCCAGAGTCCAAAGTGATCTTCGTAAACAGGTGTTCTTGCAAAACGGGTGCTGGACATTACATCCTCACATCGTAAGCTGAAACTCTGTCTTCATGAACAGCAAACTCGACTGTAACGGTTGCGTATCTTGGAAGTCCTCTTTCTACATCCCAGACATCGCCATATTGAACTTCAACATCTCTGACGTTACCAATACAGTTGAAGGTATTGCCCCATACCAGCTTTACATCTGGTGGAGTTGTTAGAACGTTTCCAGATTTAGCTGGATAGGTAAGGCTTTTGAGAAACTTTATTTTCTTCTCTACTTCATCTCCTCTTCCGTAAAAGGTAAGGGAAAAGCTGATGGTTCTATGGGAAGATGAAGAATAAACAGGAACAGGAGCTGAATTGCTTATAACCTCAACATCGTTGTAGTTTGCACTTTTTCTTTCTACCAGCTCGGAAGGCTGGAGTTTTCTGCCATCAATCTCAAATGATAGATACTCTTTAGTTGTTAGGTCTATAAGCATACCTTTCATAGTCTATCCTTAGATAGCAAACCCTCCAATTAAAATCATCTCTGTTTCCTTTGTTCCTTTAGTTCTTTAGCCAAGCGATCTATAAACCATTTTCTTTCTGCAACTGTCATATTCATGGCTTCCGTATAGCTTATAGAAAAATGCCGTGTGAGGATGTAAATCTCCTCAAGCACGGCATTCAAGAACTTACTCTTCTCTGAATTCGGTAGGAAGAAAGAACTCTAAGGTAATTGGAATGTTAGCTGTAAAGGACTTTCCACATAGAGGACACTTAAGCTCCTGTCTGAAATCAATACCATGGTCAAGAAGTTTTTCAGCTTTTCTCAGTTTAGCAAGCTCTCTTCCAATAAGTCCTTCAACAAAGTCTATTTTTTCGGATAGGGAAACGTCTTTGCCGTCTATAGCTCTTATCATGTATGCGTATCTTACAGAGTAGAGATCCTCAAAGTTCCTTCCTTGAGCTGCTAATTGAGACCTGTAATTGTTAACTTCTTCCACTTCTTGAGCCGTTAACGGTGATAGATCGACTTTCTTTCCGCCTATTTCTATTTCAAGTGGAAGCCTTTCAACCTGAATTTCCTTAATTGGCAGTTTTTTGAGGTCTATGAATTTCTTGAAAACCTTTTTACATGCAGGACAGTCTATTTCTACCGAATAGTCCGGGAAATAGGAATTTATCCTTAACCATACGAGGAGAAAAGACTTGTCTCCCTCTGTTAATTCCTCAGCTTTTGGACCTTCCTTAATGCATCTGTTCAGAACCCTGTTTACGGCACTCTCAATCGTGTCTCCGGTAGCGGAGGCGATTATCTTCTCTTCCCGTCCAGTTATAGGTCTAATTAAAACCTTTTCGCTGTATCCCAAAAGTCCTTTGCTCGGTAGTTTCACTTCTACCGCTTCTGGTTCAACAAACGCCATGTCTCCTCCCCGATTTAGATTTCAAGCTCCATGTATCTGTAAACTCCCTGAACTTCATACTGCTGTTTTTCAGAAGCTGACCAGTCCCAGTTATGATTAGCTGGTTTTAACCACATAGAGCTGATTTTGTAGCTGAAGAGCTTATTTCCTGCTCCATCAAGAACTATCAACCTTCCGTCAAAGGCAATATCCTTAATATCTTGCTGAACTCCTCCGTTTGCAGGGTCAAAAAGCATTTTTGTACAGGCTTCAACAAACTTAACGCCTGTAAAGTTTGTATCCTTCCTAATATCAAGGTTGAAAGTAATATCTCCAGCTCTTATCTGTCCTGGAAGCCTATCAACAAAGTTGAGATAAGGAACTTCTACTTCTTGAACTTCGTTTCCCTGAATATCAACAACTGCTATTTCCATAGAGATTATCTTTGTCTGACCATTTATTGCAGACTGAACTGCTGGTGGTGGATAGACCTCCATAACAGCCAGATTCTTCCTTACAACATCAAGGAGTGGAGCCATAGGACTTACTTCTCCTATGGACGGTGGAGTAAAGTTGAAAGCCATCTTCGACCTCCATGCAATTTAATTGCACTACTGAGCGTATTCGTTAAACTCTGCACCTGTTCTCAGGATTCCAAACTCACTAACGATAATTTCTGCTGCTTTGGTTGGCTTAATAAGAGCTTTTCCGTACATGAGATATTTATCTATTCTCTCTGGAGTATTAGTGGTTTCGTCACAAATGGTCTGGAAGCTATAAACTCCTCTTCTTCTCATAATGTCTTCAAGGAATGGGTCAACAAGTCCTTTCCACTGTCTCCATGTGAATGGA
>CAJXJV010000107.1 GCA_913055135.1 uncultured Desulfurobacterium sp.
GATTTCAACAGTTCCTTTAAAATCTGTATTTGTCCTTGATCTATAGGTAATACCAAAAGAAAGGTTATCGTAAGGTTTGTACATCAGACCTACATTGAAAGAGTAGTTGAAATCGTCACTGAGCTCTCCTTTGATTATTTTGTTGTGAAAGGTTGAGATTGTAGGAGCATAGATTCTTCTCTGCGTTCCAGCATCGGATCTTCCAAGTGATATTCCAAAACCGGCAGAGAGTTTATCTGTGAGCTTTACAGCGATGGTTGGCGTTACAACTCCCCTTAAATAGTAAGATTCAAAACCGTTATAGGCAGCAGGATTTTTTGTTGGGTCTGATTCCCATTTAATATGAAGACCATAAGGAATGTAAGCTGCAATGCCAAAATAAACGTTGTTAAAAAGGTGGGTGGCAAAACCTACATGGGGAACAATGAGGTTGTCGGAAGTATCTGTGAATGAAACATTGGAAGGTAAAACGTTACTACCGTTGCCGTCCTTCGCTTTGAAGTTGTGGATTTTCAAATCTGGATTTAAGTATTCCGCTCCAATGGAGAAAGTGGGGCTCTCAATCTGTGTAAGACCTGCCGGGTTGTAGTAAACGGCAAATGGGTCATCTGCATAGGCTGAAAATGCTCCTCCAAGGGAGGTAGCTTTTGAACCAATACCAAAAGTGTCAACGTTTCCTGCGTGGGTTGTTAGTGGAAGAGAGAGTAAAAAGAAAAAAGCAAAGAGTTTTCTCATACCTGCCTCCTCCCTATTAAGCTAAGTGGCGGGTAACGAATAATGGATAATCTAAATGTGTAACATCCTACTACTCACCATTCATAACCTACTAATCAGTGTATGGGAATTTTAATTGATGAAAAACAGAAATTCAAAGTATTTCTTTATAGTAGTTGACTAATTTTCCGGGATAGAGGTCTTCAATAAACAGGATAACCTTTTCCAGAGTGGCATCTACAATCTTTTTACTGCTGCCGATTGTTACCACACCTATTATGGAGCTCTGCCACCTGTCCTGGTCGCCAATTTCGCTTACGGAAACGTTAAATTTGTTTTTCAATCTTTCAACGACTCTTTTAACCACTTTCCTTTTTTCCTTTAGAGAATGAGCTTCTGGAATTCTCAGATGAATTTCTATGAAACCTATGATGGCTGACATCTATACCTCCGTAATATAATTAAAAAGATGCGAAATACGAGATATATATCTCGCATTGTTATGATTTATGATACACGAGATTAAGGAGGAAGAAAGAAAATGGAAGTAAGACACAAACTCTGGAGATGTACCGTCTGCGGATACATTTACAACGTTGATGAGGGGGATCCTGATAACAACATTCCTCCCGGAATACCTTTTGAAGCTCTACCTGTTGACTGGGTTTGTCCAATTTGTGGAGCTACAAAGGATAAGTTTGAACCTATTGACGACTGATGAGAATACTCCTTATAAGATTGTCCTCTCTTGGAGATATGATTCTTGTAAGCTCCGTTCTCTCGCCATTAAGAGAGAAAGGAGTGGAGGTAGATCTTCTAACCTATAGACCATTTGGAGAGATCTTTAAAGGAGATAGAAGGTTAAGAAAAGTCATTGAAGTAGATAGAAAAGATTTCAAGAATCTATCTTCAATCAAGTTTCTTGCAGAAAACCTGAAAGGTTATGACTATGGATTTGACCTTCACGGAATCTTGAAAACCCATCTCCTTAGCAAATATCTTCCTTTCCCTGTATTCAGGTATAAGAAAAGATCTCTTCTGAGAAGATTAATGGTTATCTTTAAACCTTTCAGGGCAAAGTGGCTTTATGTTCCGGAAATGTATTCGGAAGTTTTCAGGGAAGTTGGAATTGAAATTGAAAATCCAAGACCGGAGCTCTACATATTTCCTTATGAGGTTAAGAAGATTAAAGAGTTCGTACCTTTTAAAGAGTTTGTAGTGGTAGCTCCTGGTGCAAGGTGGAAAACTAAAAGGTATCCTGAAGAGAAGTTTAAGAATGTGATAGAGCTCCTGAAATCAACGGGAGTTCAATCTGTTATTGTTGGAGGAAAGGAAGAAGAAGTAATGGGAAAAAAACTGTCATCGGAAACAGGAGCCGTTAATCTTTGTGGAAGACTTTCAATAAGGGGAAGTCTATCAGTTATCTCTCTATCACTTGGTGTAATTTCCAATGATTCGGCAGTTGTTCACATGGCAAGGGCTGTAAAAAGACCAGTTGTAGCCATTTTTGGACCAACCCATCCAGCATTTGGCTTTGCTCCTTATCCAGATGAAGGTGTGGCAATTACAAAAAATCTTCCTTGTTCTCCTTGTTCTCTTCACGGAAAGACTAAGTGTAAAAATAGAGAATGTTTCGAAATTTCTCCGGAAGAAGTGGTATCAAAGTTTCTCTCTCTGATAGAATTCGGAGAATAAAAAAAGGAAAACCTTGAAATGACGATTAGAAAATTATTGGCAGAGTTTTCGGTAGTTTTCATAATAAGCTGGATTATTGAGTTTTTCTACATGGGAATAAAAGGGATTTTTGAGGGAACAACCCTTTCCCTCCTTGAGATTTCCCTTTCCTTTGATAATGCTGTCATGAATGCTGTCATTCTAACCGGTATGTCGCAAATCTGGAGACGAAGATTTCTTACCTGGGGAATGGTAATAGCTGTTTTCGGAATGAGATTTCTCTTTCCCGTTCTTATAGTTGCCCTGACTGCCGGTATTGGAGTAGTTAAAGTAGTTGAACTGGCTTTTTCAAATCCTGAAGAGTATGGACACTACCTTGAGTTAGCAGAACCTCTGATTCTCTCTTTTGGTGGCTCTTTCTTGCTGATGGTATTTATAAATTGGCTCTTTGACGCAGGAAAAGAACTCTACTGGATAAGGTTTTTAGAGGAAAAGGCTGCAAAGCTTGCAAAACTGGGAGAGATAAAGCTGATAGTTGCACTGACTGTTGTTCTGGTCATCGGTTTTCTTAAGAAAAATCCCGGAATACTGCTTGCAATGATACTTGGGATTCTCCTCTTTGAGCTTGTCCACTTCATAAAAAGGTCTATGGAGTACTTCGAAAAAGATGGCATTTCTGCCAGAGGACTGGGAGGATTTATCTACCTTGAACTTTTGGATGCCTCATGTTCCCTCGATGGAACAGTTGGAGCTTTTGCTATAAGCCAGAATCTTATAGTTATCACTCTCGGTCTCTCTGTTGGAGCTTTTATTCTAAGGTCATTAACTGTTTACTTTGTCGAGTCCGGTAAACTCCAGCAGCTTCCTTACCTTGAGCATGGTGCTCACTGGGGAATTGGTGGATTGGGAATAATGATGCTAATTCAGCTCTTTCACCACATTCCAGAACCAGTTATCAGTACTGTTGCACTTGTGTTTATACTATCTTCACTCTACTCATCTATTAAAAGAACAGAGTCCCTTCTCAAGGAGTAAATATCCACTCTTTCCAGTTATCTCCGATCCTTCCTTTTTTCCTATATCTTTCCATCAGGTTCCTGCAAGGGCACTTTCTTTCTCTCTGAACAAGGAGCTCCACAACCCTTTTCATTATTTCTGGAAACCTGCTTACAGCAAGATCAACTAATTTTTCCTGTTCTTCTGGCAGCATTCCCTCAAAAAGAACCCCAGATTTGAACTCGTAAGGTTTTATTCCCTCTGCATAATTTGTTACATAGCAAAGGGCTCCATAACACATCTCTAATTCTTTCGCCAGAAAAGCTTCAGGTACAAGAGTCATCCCAACAAGATCACCGTTCAATTGCTTGAACATTTTTATCTCAGATGGAGTTTCCAATCTTGGTCCTTCGGTGCAGACGTAAGTGCCACCGTTGTGGTAAGTAAAATCAAAGGAGTTTAAAACTGTATCCAGAACATCTCTTACCTCAGGGCAGAAAACGGGATTTTGTCTTACGAAACCAAGACCTCCATTTTCAAAGAAAGTATTCTTTCTGCCTTTCGTGAAATCTATGAGGTCATCCGGGATAACGTAGTCTCCAGGTTTGAGCTCTTCCTTCATTGACCCGGGACCGGTCCAGGCAATTATTCTCTCAACTCTTAAGAGTTTTGCAGCATAAATGTTTGCCCTGTAATTAACAAAAGGTGCAGTTATCTCGTAATCTTTTTCACCGTGTCTTGATAAAAAGAAGAACTCAAAGCCGTTATCGTGTTTGAGCCTATAAAAAGGATTTGAAAGACCAAAAGGGGTATCTATACGTTTCTTTTCAAGGATTTTTCCAAAAGATTCTTTTTCAAGGAAATATGCACCACTCCCTCCGATAATCAGAACCTTAACCACGGTTTCTCCTTATTTCCGGCGGTGTGATTCTGTGAAGTTTAAAACGTTCCTTTGCCAGTTCCATCACCCAGTCAATTTCCTGAAATCTCTGAACGTAAGGATCAATAGAGATTCCGCCTCTTGGATTAAACTCACCATATACTTCTATATAGAAAGGGTTGAGAAGTTTAAAGAGGTCGTCAGCTATTGTATTGACCGTGTCCTCGTGGAATCCTTTAGCATTTCTAAATGAAAAAAGATAAAGTTTTAAGGATTTACTCTCAACGAGCCATTTGTCTGGAATGTACTGAATATAAATTGTTGCAAAGTCTGGTTGTCCTGTGATAGGACATAGAGTGGTAAATTCAGGACAGTTAAAGGAGACCCAGTAGATTCTATCGGGAAACCTGTTAGGAAACTTCTCCAGAACGTCTGAAGAGTAATCAAAAATATACTCTGTTTTTTTTCCCAGTTTTGAAACGGTTCCAAAGTCTTTTCTTTCCATGAGAATCACCATTAAAAGAGGATTCTTCGAATTATAGCAGGAACTAAGAAAAAACTTCTCTTGAAGAATGAGTCATGATTCAAAGAAAAAAGGGTGGCGCCTCGAGGCGCCACCTTTCTCCTAATAAAGGGGAGGGAGGGGGAAAAGGGGGGATTATGAAGACTTAAGCCTCCCCGATTGTCCGAGCAAAATACAATGGCGTCCCCAGGGGGATTCGAACCCCCGTCGCCGGCGTGAAAGGCCGGTGTCCTGGGCCGGGCTAGACGATGGGGACGCTTTAAGTGGTGAGCCGCCCAGGACTCGAACCTGGGACCTACGGATTAAAAGTCCGTTGCTCTACCAGCTGAGCTAGCGGCCCACTTGCAACGAGGGATAATATAAGCAGAGAAAAAGAGATGTCAAGGCGATGTTCAAGTTCAATACATGGTGGACACCTTGATGACTTCTAATATATTCCTCAAACTTCTCAGCGGGAGTCTTGTAACTTAAAGACTGATGGGGTCTAAGAA
>CAJXJV010000108.1 GCA_913055135.1 uncultured Desulfurobacterium sp.
AAAAGCCGACGTGATGTGTAAGTGGAGTGAAAAACAGTCCGACGGCACGGTAGTAGAAAAACAGAAAAGACTCCAGCTAACCTTTCTCATAGACGTTTACAGCCGGGACGTAAAATTCGCCCTTGCAGAAAAAGAGAATTCCTACGTTGTAGTTGATAACCTTCTAAGAAAATGGCTTTTAGAGGTTGGAGTTCCAGAGAAAATAGTTACAGACAACGGCTCTGTCTATAAATCTGAACACTTCCAGCAGGTCTGTGAAAGATTCAATATAGAGCTTATTTACTGCCCGCCATACCAACCTCAATACAAGGCTTTTGTAGAGCGGGTCTTTGGAACAATAGCGACTCAACTTTTTGAAGTCCTTCCCGGCTACATTGGACACAACGTAGCAGAAAGGAGAAGGATAGAAGCCAGGAAAAAGTGGGCTAAGAAACTCCTCAGAGACGAAGACTTTGCCCTTGAAATTTACCTATCTCCGGAGGAATTAAGCAAAAAGCTAAACGAATTTATAGAGAAACGTTACCGCAAAGAAAAGCACTCATTTGGAATCGTAGAACAGTTAATTCTCAACTCTCCTAAGAAACCTGCAAAAATTGAGGACGAGAGAGTCCTTGACATACTTCTTGCAAGAGCAGTTAAGCGTAAGCTTACGAACAAGGGAATCAGAATCCATAATACTTACTACTACTCTCAAGAGCTTGCCCTTTACCACCAGCAAAATGGCGACTGCACCGTCTATGTCCGTCAGGATCTATCGGATTACAGGGTTCTCTTTGTCTTTGACGAGAAAGGAAACTTCATTGCAAGAGCTTTTAACCACACTGCTCTTGAAAAAGAGATAAGGGCAGAAATAGCTGTCAAATCTCAAAAGGCTGTTCAAAAACAACTCCGCAAACAGAAAAAACAGATAAAGGAATTTACGAAAACCTTTAGTGCAACTCCTTACGAGGTAGCTGTTACCTCATTTGAGAATGAACCAAATGTAATCACTTTTGACAAACGCCAGCAGGAAGAGTTTGAAAACAGAGAAGTTGTAAAAGCTAAGGAAATCATTAAGCAAGTGGAAGAAGCCGAAACTTTAGCAAGAGAAACAGCAGACTACCTTGACCCCCTCGAAAGAGCAAGAGTCCTGATAGACCGAATTCAGTCTGGAGAGCCGATAAGCCAGAAAGACTACGAATGGCTCAAAAACTTCTCAAAAGAAGAGAAATACGAGGAATTCGTCAAAATGGAAGTCTTTCCGGCATTTGAGGAACTTGAAAGCCAGATCAAACTTGCATAGAGGACATCGCAGAGAGGTGAGTGAATGATAGTAAACATTAGTTTTTATAACCTCCCCTTGATGTCCTTCGCTCCTCCACACTTTAAGTGGAAGAGGAAGTACTATCCGTTATCCCCTGCTTTCGCAGGAGACTCACGGAATACTTTTAAGTCTCCTCCATCCACCAAGAAGTGGACTTCTCAGGAGCAAAGGGAGATTGAGTCAACAGTCCTTGAAAGGACTCTTCTCGCTGGTAGTCCCCACCCCACACTCACAGGGAATGCACCAGCACTATCGCTAACATTCCCTATGAGCGGTCGACTACTACCAGCCAATCCCGACCTATTCAGTTGTGAAAGACCAGTTATCAATTTAGCAGGGATTTTAACAAAAACTCAGGAAAAATTGAACAGTTTGTGAGGAGGTAGAAGATGGAGCAAATAGTTGGAGCTCTTATTGTTCTTCCGTGGATTTTTGCGATAGCAGTGTTCCTGTCTCCTAACCACAGACTCAGGCAGATCCTGACTTTTCTATCACTGCCAGTTTTAACCTATCTTGCCTTTAAAGTCTGGAACAGTAACCTGCCTTTCTTTGTTGAAACACCCCACTGGGTAGAAACAGCTGTAACTGTATTTGATTACTTACTTCTCGGTTACTTCCTCTACCAGGGAATTAAATTTAGAAGCTTTCTTGTCTCAGTTCTTGCAGTTGCTCAGCTTTTCCTCCTGACCTGGGTTCTTCTCATTCTACCCCATTCGGCAACGCCACCAATCTATGTAGATAGACTTACATCCTTTATGTATCTCATAGTTGCGACCGTAGGAACAATTATTTGTATTTATGCAACCAAGTACATGGAACAGGAAAATCTTGATAGAGAAAATCGTTTCGTGGCAATCCTCCTGTGGTTTTTAGGAGTAATGAACTTTGCGGTTTCTGTTAACAATATTGAGTGGTTCTTTGCTCTCTTTGAGACGACAACTCTTGCCTCCTACATACTCATCAGGTTCAGGTGGGATGAAATTTCCGTAAAGAATGCCATAAGAGCTCTCTGGATGAATCAGGTAGGTGGTATTGCCATCCTGATAGGCATTCTTTTCGCAGTTAAGTATTACAACGTTTATAACTTTACAGACATCTTGAAAATTAATGCTACTGCCATCTCTATGATACCTCTTGGATTCCTTTCTATTTCCGCTCTTGTTAAAGGTGCTCAAATGCCTTTCCACAAGTGGTTACTTGGAGCAATGGTCGCACCAACTCCGGTTAGTGCGATTCTTCACTCAGCAACGATGGTAAAAATTGCACCTTATCTGATTCTTAGAATCTCACCAGTAATAAAGGGAACTCTCCTCGCGAAGCTTCTCATTACAACAACGGGATTTGTTTTTGTAGCTGCAGGACTTTTAGCTCTTACTCAAGATAACTTTAAGAGAATTTTAGCTTATTCAACTATTTCTTTGCTTGGGCTGATGATGCTAACTGCAAGTATGGGTAGTTCAGTAGCAATTCTTGCTTCCCTTCTTTTAATCTTCTTCCACGCAGTTGTTAAGGCTCTTCTATTCCTTGAAGCTGGAATTATGGAAAAAGAGTTTCATGTTAAGTACATAGAAGAAATGAGAAGGCTTATAGAAAAGGCTCCTATTACTGTTTTCTTTATTGCACTTGGATTTATGAGTATGACAATTGTTCCTTATGGTATCTTCATCGCCAAGTGGATTACCTTAGAAGAGGCTTCCAACTTCATTTCTCACGGTGCTTATATCGCTTCAATAATCTTCATTACCATTGGTGGAGTTATACTCACACTGCTTTACTTTAAAGTTATCGGAGTTATTAGCAGAAAAAGAGGAGAATTTGTAAGCTTTAAGCTTGAGAAATTACCATTTATCTATATGTTTACTACGGGGCTATATGTAATTTCCACCATTGTAGGTTCTCTCTTTATTGCTCATTTCTCCACAGATTTTGTAAATCTTGTTGTTAAAGACATAACCGGTGAATTCGCAAATATAAAAGCTGAAAGTTTAACTCTTATTACTCCTGTGTCTCAAATTTACGACTGGCAAATCCTGGGAGCTATTATTCTCCTCATGATAGTTCCTGTCTCTGCCTACTTCGTTTACTTTAAAGCAGACAGGGTTTATGAATATACCTGTGGAGAGAATATTTCACTGAACATTGGAACCTATAACTTTTCCTGCATATCCAAAATAGAGCCTTTCATAGAAACTATTGCTGTTGCTCTCTTTGTTCTTACTCTTGTTCTGGGAGGTGGTTTAGTATGAGCAAAGAACTTTCAGTGGTTTTGACGCTTCTTTCCCCGTTTATCGGAGGATTAGTATACGGTTTTGAGAGAATTGTTAGAGCAAGAATGCAAAACCGCCAGGGTCCTCCTATTCTTCAGCCTTTCTATGACTTCTTCAAGTTGATGGATAAAAGATCTATCATGATTCACTCATTCCATGCATTCATGGGAATCATGTATCTGATAGGAACCTGGTTTTCTCTTTACGTTCTCCTTTCCGGAGGAGACATTTTAATTGCTATCTTCTTCCATGTCCTTTCTCTTGCTTTCCTTGTAATAGGTGGTTTTAGTGTAAGGTCTCCATATTCTGTCGTCGGAGCTATGAGAGAGCTAATCCACATGCTTGCCTATGAGCCTGTTTTTGTTCTTGCTGCTGTAGGACTTTACCTTGTAACAGGTACTTTCCAGGTTTCAGAACTTCTTAAAACAGACACTGTTCCCATCTTGACACTTCCTCTTGTATTTATCGCTTTCCTTCTTTCTCTACCTGCCGTTTTGAAAAAATCTCCATTTGATATTGCTGAAGCTCATCAGGAAATTATAGGTGGACCTGAAATAGAGTATTCGGGCAAGTTCTACGAAGCTGTATATACAGCCAAGTGGATTGAATACGTTTATGCATTCTTCTTTGTATTTCTCTTTGCCGGAGGTAACTACTTCCTCGGAGCAGTTTTAGTAGTCCTGTCTTTTTTTATCGTCAACCTTATCGATAATGCAACAGCAAGAGTGAATTTCAGGCAAATGGTGTCTTTCCACTGGTACATTCTTATTCCTCTTGTTGTTGTCAATCTTATGCTATTAGCACTCTGGAGGGCTTAAGATGAACCTAAAAAAGTATAGAAAAAAGTCTCCATGGATACTCCACTATAACACAGGAAGTTGTAATGGCTGCGATGTCGAAATTCTGGCGTGTCTTGCTCCAAAGTACGACCTTGAAAGATTTGGAGTTTTGAACAGAGGAAATCCAAAGCAGTCAGACATCCTTTTAGTTACTGGTCCAGTAACTAAGAGAGCCAGAGAGAGACTAATAAGACTTTACATGGAAATGCCTGAACCAAAAGTTGTAGTTGCAGTAGGAGCTTGTGCCTGTACAGGAGGCGTTTTCAGAGGAATGTACAACGTTGAAAACGGTGTCGATAAGTTTATCCCTGTTGATGTTTACGTTCCGGGATGTGCTGCAAGACCGGAAAACATTATCGATGGTGTTGTTAGAGCTCTTGAGATTTTAGAGGAGAAGAAAAAAGACCTTCAGCTTACCAGAAAATGTGTTGGTGATATCGAGTACGTTTTAGGAAAACAGCTCAACAGGAGAAAGATTGTTGCTGAAGGTATCAGGAGGTGCTATGAAGATAGAAGAGATTAAAGTTTCTCTCAGAGATGTTAGAAGGGCAATTAAAAATTTTTACAACCCTGAAGAATGGCACTTTGTTACTGTAAATGGAACAGACATTGGTGGAAAAGTAGAACTTAAGTGGTTCTTCACCAGATACGGTAAAGAAGAAGTTTTCAAAGTCTTTACTGCCGAAGCAAATTATGACGATGAAGTTCCTACTATAACCTACATTGTACCTTCAGCCTGGATATCCGAATGGGAACTTGCAGATCTCTTAGAGCTTAACGTAGAAGGAGCTAAGGAAGGACTCTTCCTTGATTCAGATAGTCCAAAAGCACCT
>CAJXJV010000109.1 GCA_913055135.1 uncultured Desulfurobacterium sp.
GCAACTTGTTCAAGGTCTGCTATTTCCTCAAAGTGGTCAATGTTTATCCTTGCTCCTTCAGCAGCAGCAACTCTCAGAGACTCAATGGGCTTGTAGGGACCGTTGTAGATTATCTGGTTCCCCTCAACTCCTAATTTTCTTGCTTTCTCGTACTCGAACTCTGAAACAACCTCTGCAGTTTCTCCTTCGCTGTGAAGAATTGCACAGATTGCATCAAGGTAGTTTGTTTTATAAGACCAGCTAAATTCAACGTTTGGGTACCTCAGAGTAAACGCATTCTTGATTTCCCTGAACTTCTGACGGAGTTCTCTCTCAGAGAAGACAAAGAGAGGAGAGCCAAACTTCTTAACGAGCTCTTCAATAGGTACTCCTTCAATCTCCTCTCTCACCTTCTTTCTGTAGGCAGGCGCAAATTTTCCAAACTTATTCATCAATCCTGTTCTCAATTTAAAGATTACAGGCTTTTCGTACGTTTTTTTCATTGTCTTAACCTCCATTAATCAATTTCCCAATCCTCTAACCCTTCAACCTTCTAACCATCCAGCATCACCCTTCACCTCTCGTCACAACCTTTTGAAATTCAGACATGTCCGTTACAAAATCGTCTGTAAACCTTATATAGAGTTTTCCAGCTTCATAGTCCCAATTCCTTTCAGGTTCAATTCCAAGTGCTGCCTTTAGAAGCCGTCCCGGAAGGTTTACTCCAACGCCGGTTGCAAAGTAAACCCATGCAGGGAACCTTGGATTTACTTCTATGAGGTAAATGTCTCTATCGTTGACTATGCACTCAAACTCAAATGCTCCTCTCCATTTAAACTCTGAAACAAATCTTTCAGTGGCAGAAAGAAGTCTCTCATTTCTAACAGTAACTCCTGTCCAGATTTTTCCAAGGCTTGTGATCCAGAGCTTTTTTATTCCTACAAGACCAAAATGGCTTCCTTCTCCATCTCCAATTCCTACAACGTTCATCTCCTCACCGGTGACAACTTGCTGGACAATTATTGGATAACCCCACTCAGCAACTATCGAGCTGAAATAGGACGTAGCCTGGGCAATGTTAAAAGCCTTGTAAGCTTTGTAAAAAATTCCCTTTATCATAATAGGAAAACCAATTTCCTCTACTGCTTTACTCAATTCTTCATAAGAGGTAACAATCCTTGTCTCAGGAACTTTTACATCTATCCTCTCTGCAATTTCAGGTAATCTGTCCTTTCCCCTTAGCTTAAACTGTTCCTCTGTAGGAAGAAACGTTTTAATTCCGTAGCTTTCAAGAAGTGAAGCACCTTTGATAAAAAGGGGAAGCTCGGCATCAAGGGCAGGAATTACAGCATCAAGACCATAGGTTGTCTTTACGTAGAGAAGCCTTTCAATAAAAGGCTCTTCTCCCTCAGAAGGATAGGGCATGATAAAACTCTTATCTATAAGCCACTTCATGTATATCCCAGGTTCCATAGCATCATAGGCAAGTCCAAAAATAGAAACCTCAAGACCACTCTCTTTTAATCCCTTTGCAATTCCAACTCCGGGACCAGGATTATCAACCGCATTTATTCCAGAAACTGCAACCCTATACATTTTGTGCCTCCACCAATCCGTAAAGCCTGAGTTGTTCTAAAAAGTCCACCAGATCCCTTTTTGCTTCGTCTTCACCAATTTCAAACTCTTCTGTGAGGGCTTTTACTATATCTTTTTCGTTCTTTCCCTCTTTGAGTAGTTTGATTATGAAGAAACCTGTTTTGTTTACCGTGTAACTGTTTCCCGTTTCTGGATCAAAGATGAACCCTTCATCATTGATTGCTAACCTTTCAAGTTTTCCCATTATTTACCCCCTTGAAGAATTTCAAGTATTTGATAGGGATACTTGCCGTTTTTGAAGGCTATATCCCTCAACTGCTGGTTAAGGTCTGCAGCAATTCCATGCTTTTTCAATATTTCAAGACATTCCCGAGGAGGAATCTGGAGTTCCTGACAAACCTCTCTCAAGGTCAATTTTCCCATCCCTGAGCTGGGCTGGAAGCGGAGATCCTTTGCTTTCTTTGACGTTCCCAAAAGAATTTCGTAGATTCTTGCTGGAGTAGTGTTATTTTTCGCTGCAATCTCCTTAAGAATCTCATCTGGAGACTCAACCTTTATTCCCTTTGACTCAAGAAAATCAATTGCCTTTTGGGGAGACAATCCAACCATCTGGGCAACTTTCTTAAGAGGGAATAGCTCAGCATGGGGTGCTGGTGGCATAGTTTTTGGTTTAGGCCAGCTGTTCTTTATCTTATCTCCGATATCCATAACCGTTTTGAAGGGAGGAACGTTGGCGATAGTTCCGATAGCAACAATAAGGATAATAATGGTTGTTACGAAAAACTCCTTTGAAGTGAGAATTCCAGCTTTCCCTTTCAGGTAGTTAACAATGCTCTTCCAGTTCAGGATGACGTGCCAGATACCAAAGAAAATCATCAGGAACCCAAAGATCGTATGAAGACTATCCCACTGATCCTTGTCCAGTCCTAAGAATCTCCAGCCAGTCCAGTAGGCAACCCTTCCATGGGGCATGATGTAGAGAACGATTCCGCTGATGGTCATTGCAATTAGTGTATAAAACAGAAAAAGACTAACGTATTTTCGTAGCATCACTTCCTCCTACACCATTTTCTAAAATTTGAAAAGTCGTAAACAGCTCCTGTTGTTTCATCTTCAACTCTGCAAGCCATCAGTCCACTAATACCTCTTACAACCCAGAAAGGAGGAGTAAAACCTGTTACTTTTACTCTATCACCCTTTCTAATGTTCAATGACGGGTACCACCAGGTAGGAGCTATTCTTACTTCAACCGTTCCTGTGGCTGTCTGAACATCTATTGCCCACCAGGTAATATTAGGTCTATTGAAACCAGGAACTTGCTTAACGTTGGCAACTGTTCCTTGTATTACATTTTCCATCCGATCTGTCAAAGCCGTCGATGCAGCATGGGTTTGTGGTACAACTCCGGTTACTGGTAACGCAAGTAAAAGCAGCAATACTGAAGAGAGTTTCAGTATTTTTCTCATGGTTCTGTCTCCTTTAATAAGTTCTCCCCATTAAGTAAAGCAAACTTTATGCCAAATTTAAGGTTAATGGATAGAAAGTGTTTTTAACAAAAACTCGGAAAAATTTCCGAAATAGAGGAAAAGTTTCCGAATAGCCTAAGAAATGGGAATGGAAACTTTGAAAACTGTCCAACTGTTTCTGACAAAAGCTTCTATCTTTCCTCCGTGAGCTTCTGCAACTCTTTTGGCGTTATAAAGTCCAAGACCAAATCCTTTTTTCTTTGTTGAGCGGAAAGGTTCGAAAATCTTTGTTGAAGGTAGTTTTCCCCCACTGTCCATTACGTAGATGGTGTAATAGTTCTTTTCTTTTTTCCCTAAAATTTTTAACTTTTTCTTCTTATTATTTTCAAGGGCTTCTATTCCATTTTTTACAAGGTCAATGAGGAGAGAAGAGACTTTTTCAGGATCAAGTTCAAGCTCCGCTTTTTCAACTTTCGTTTCAAGATCTATTCTCTTAGTTTTTAGAAGCTCATCAAACTTTGAAATAACATCTCTTATGAGAAGAGAAATATCTGTTCTTCTTCTGGAAATGGTTATCGGTTTCCTTAAGTCTGCTGTCTCTTCTACATACTTTCCTAATTTGTCTATTTCTTCACGAAGCTTTTGAAGATAGGTTTCATCAAAAGAACTCCCCAATCTGTATGCCAAAAGTCTTAAAACATTAAGACGATTTTTGACTTCATGGATAAGAGAGTGTATTACTAAATTTATGCTTTCAAGTTTCTCTTTTTCCTGTTTTTCTCTTTCGTAAAGGATCCTTTCTTTAAAGTATTCCCTCACCAGCCATACCGTAACAGCTGTGAACAAAAGACTGAAAAAAAGAAGAGATATTAAAACGCAAGAGAGATGTCTATTAAGTTCTCTAACGTAGGAAAAGTCAAAATATAAAGTGAAGAAAAAAGGTTGAACTTCAAGGGATTCTTTGAAATACTCCTGAGAAATATCTGAACCGGGAACTATTATTTCTCTTCCTTCAAGTTTAAAGGTAGCTCCTTTTAATAGCTTAGAGTTTTCCATATATGAAGTCAACGCTTCTACGGGATCGCCTCCTCCTGCTATTGTTCCTTCAACTACAGACTTAACACGAGAGGTTTCTTCTTTTATTACAAATAAGTAAAACTCGTTAAGTTCGTTACGGAGAAAGTAAATGTTTAAAACAATAGCAACAAAAAGAATCGTTAATAAAGAAGCCGGAAAAAGTAGTTTTCTCATATTCCGTATTTTTTCCTTTTATACCTCAAGGATTTTTCGTCTATACCAAGAAGTTTAGCTGCTTTAACCTGAATATAATCACTCCTCTTTAAAGCTTCTTCTATCATTTTTTTCTCGAATTCAGCTAATTTCTCAGGCAGAGGTTTTGAGAAATCTATCTCATTGCAGTGATTCTCTTTCTCTTTTAAATCTGTAAGGTCTTCCGGTCTTATTTTATCCACACTTGTTATAACAAGCCTGTGAATGAGATTTTCAAGTTCTCTAACATTTCCAGGAAAAGAATAGCTGAGAAGTATCTGAAGAGCCTCTGGGGTTATTTCTACTTTTTTATTGTACTTTTTCGAAAATTTCCGAAGAAAAAATCCAGTTAGTTCCAGGATATCTTCAGGACGTTCTCTCAAAGGAGGAATTCTTAACGTTAAAACATTAAGCCGATAATAAAGGTCTTCCCGAAAATCCCCTTTTTTGACTAACTCCTCCAAATCTCTGTTTGTAGCTGCAACTACTTTCACATCAACTTTTTTTGTTTGTGTTCCTCCAACTCGCCGAACTTCGTTTTCCTGAAGAACCCTTAAGAGCTTTGCCTGTAAGTTTAGAGGCAATTCTCCCACTTCATCAAGAAATATTGTCCCTCCGTCCGCTTCTTCAAAAAGTCCAGGTTTTGAGCGAAGAGCTCCAGTAAAAGCACCTTTCTCATAACCAAAGAGTTCACTTTCGAATAGGTCTTCGGGAATTGCAGCACAGTTTACAGAAACAAATTTTCCCTTTCTTCCAGTTTCCTTGTGAATGAATCTAGCAATTAATTCTTTGCCTACTCCACTCTCTCCCAATATCAAAACAGGAGCTTCTGTTTTAGCAAAGAGAGAAGCCTTTTCGAGGAGCTCCTCCATTAACTTAGAACCGTAAATTATTTCCCCATCTTTTTTGGGAATCTTCCTTAGCTTCG
>CAJXJV010000110.1 GCA_913055135.1 uncultured Desulfurobacterium sp.
TCTTACGTCTTGTCAGCTCTCTCGCTCTTTTAGCTGCCTCTCTTGCTCTTGCAGCAGTTATAACCTTTTCAGCAATTTTCCTTCCGATATCCGGACGTTCTGTTAAAAAGGAGTAAAGTTTGTCGTAAACTATGGACGCTACAACAGGTCTAACCTCTGAGTTTCCAAGCTTTGCCTTTGTCTGACCTTCAAACTGAGGATTTGGAACCTTAACAGAAATTACAGCAACAAGACCTTCTCTTACATCATCTCCAGTTACAGAAATCTTAGCGTTCTTTGGCAGGAGGTTGTTTTCCTCGATGAACTTGGTTATAACCCTTGTCAGAGCTGTTCTGAAACCTGCAACGTGTGTTCCACCTTCACGGGTATTGATGTTGTTAACAAAGCTAAAGACCTGTTCTGTGTAGGTAGAGTTATACTGAAGGGCAACCTCAACTAAAATATCGTCCTTCTCTCCCACTATGTAGATAGGTTCAGGAAAGAGAGGATCTTTCTTTTCATTAATCCTCTTAACAAACTCGACAATTCCACCCTCATAGTAGAAGACCTCTTCTCTTGAAGGTTCAACTCTCTCATCTATGAGAGTTATTTTTAAACCCTTATTGAGGAAAGCCAACTCTCTCAACCTATTAGCAAGAATATCCCAGCTAAACTCTGTTACCTCAAATATCTCCGGGTCTGGCTTGAAGGTTACAATCGTTCCTCTTTTCTTTGTCTCTCCAACACACATAAACTGAGTTACAGGATTACCCCTCTCATAGACCTGTTTGTAAACTTTTCCATCCCTGTGAATCTCAAGCTTTAACCACTCAGAGAGAGCATTAACAACAGAAACGCCAACGCCGTGAAGACCACCGGAATACCTGTATGCCTTCTTCTCAAACTTACCACCAGCATGAAGAACAGTCATAACAATTTCTGCTGCTGGTTTACCGTATTCAGGATGTATATCAACCGGGATTCCCCTTCCGTTATCCTCAACCGTTATTGAGTTATCCTCGTGGACTATTACCTTTATCTCTGTACAGTATCCAGCAAGGGCTTCATCCACACTGTTATCAATAATTTCAAAGACTAAATGGTGAAGACCGTAGCTACCAGTATCTCCAATGTACATTCCAGGTCTTTTTCTTACAGCTTCAAGTCCTTCAAGAACCTTTATCGCTGAAGCATCATACTTTTCGTTGTTTGCCATTAATACTCCTTCTAACGAGAATTTTGTTTAAAATTATAGCAGAATATTTGTAAATCAATGGTTACCGCCAATTTAAAGCTCAAAGGAGGGAAAGAACTTGACTCTTCATCTCAATGATCTGACCTTTTTCACCAATGAAGATGAAAGGAAACTGATAGATAGATTTAAAACTCTTTTTAATGATACAAAAGAATTAGATATTATTGTTGGTTACTTCTACCTTTCTGGACTTTATCAACTTCAGGAAGACCTTGAAAAGGTTGACAAAATCAGAATTATTGTTGGAATGCAGGCAGGGAAAGATGTCTTTGACCTTGTAGAAAGAGCAGGAAACGTAGCTGAGTCAAAGAATAAATACCTTGAAAAAGTAGTAGAAGAGCTTTCAAGTGGAGATTATGAAGACTCTTTTGAAAAAGAAAAAGCTATCAGAGAATTTATAGAATGGATAAGAAGTGGGAAACTTGAAATAAAATACTATCCCCACTCCCCTCTCCATGCAAAGCTCTACATCTTTAAAAGCAGAAGTGGAATAGACCTTGGAAGAGTTATTACAGGCTCTTCAAACTTCACAATTTCGGGACTTAAAGAGAACTTAGAGTTTAATGTAGAACTCAAAAATAGAACCGATGTTGAATTTGCTATTAACCGATTTGAAGCTTTATGGAAAGAGTGTATAGACATTTCAGAAGACATTGTCAAAACAGTTAAAGAAAGAACCTGGCTTAACGATACTCTATCTCCTTACGAACTTTACCTGAAGTTTCTTTATGAAATTTTATACGACCAGCTTGACTATGATGAAGAAGAAGTAGTTCTTCCACCAGGTTTCAAAAAGCTTCAATACCAGCTTGAAGCCGTTGCTGATGCCGAATCAAAACTAAAAAAGCATGGAGGTGTATTCCTTTCAGACGTTGTTGGACTTGGAAAAACCTTCATTGCTTCAATGTTAGCCGCAAGGCTTAAAAAGAAAGTCTTAGTTTTTGCACCTCCTCACCTTACAGAATACTGGGAAGATACACTAAGAGAATTTCTTGTTCCCGCTAAAGTAATTTCTTCAGGACTTTTGAGAAATCTCAATCCAGAAGAATTTAAAGACTATTCCATAGTCATTGTCGATGAAGCCCACAGGTTTAGAAATGAAGAGACAAAGAGTTACGAAAATTTACATTCAATATGCAAAGGAAAAAAAGTAATACTCATCACAGCCACTCCTTACAATAACAAACCATCAGACATCAAAAGTCAACTTCTCCTCTTCCAGAATCGCTACCACTCCACCATACCAGGAGTTACCAATCTTGAAGAGTTCTTTAAACACCTTGAGAAAAAGATAAAAAGAGTTGATAGAAAGAAAAATCCCAAAAAGTTTAAAGAAGTCCTTAAAGAGTGTGGAAAGGAAATTAGAACAAAAATTCTTAGATACGTAATGGTAAGAAGAACAAGAAAAGAAGTGGAAAAGTTCTTTAAAGAAGACTTGAAAGCTCAAGGAGTATCTTTCCCAAAGGTGAAACCACCTAAGAAAATTTACTATTTATTAGATGGGGAGCTCGATAACCTCTACAATAAAACCATAGAAATAATAAAAAATCTATCTTACGCAAGGTATAGACCTGCACTTTACCTCAAAACAAAACTAAAAGAAAATGACCCCGAGTTTATTTCCCAGATGAACCTTTCAGGTCTTATGAAAACACTCCTTCTCAAAAGGCTTGAGAGCAGCTTTGAGGCTTTCAGAAAAACCCTTGATAGATTCCTTGAATCCCACGAAAAGTTCTTAAAAATGTTCGAAGAAGAAGGGAAAGTTTACGTAAGCAAGGAAGTTGATGTATATGAATTGCTTGAAGAGGATAATATTGATGAACTTTTAGAGCTTATAGAAGAAGGGAAAGTTAAAGAGTACAGCAAAGAAGAGCTTTCTCCTGATTTTTACGAGAAACTTAAATCCGATACAGAAACGATAAGAATTTTGCGAGATGAGTGGTACAAGATAGAAGAGGATCCAAAACTAAATAAGTTTTTAGACCTGTTGAATGGTAAAGATTCTGCTCTCAGTAAAGCCCAAAAGATACTTATCTTTACAGAGTTTTCTGAAACTGCAGAGTATCTTGGAAGAGAGTTAAAAAAGTCCTTTGGTAATTGTGTTCTGGTTTATTCTTCAAAATCAAAACCATCTGTAAGAAAGGAAATCATCGCCAACTTTGATCCCAATATAAGTCCTGAAAATCAAAAGGACTCTATAAGAATCCTCATTACAACAGATGTTTTAGCAGAAGGTATAAACCTTCACCGTTCAAACGTTATAGTCAACTACGATATTCCCTGGAACCCGACAAGAGTTTTACAAAGAGTTGGAAGGATTAACAGGGTAGGAACATCCTTTAAAGAAATTTACATTTATAACTTTTTCCCTGTAGGAACAACAGAGAAAGAGCTCGGACTTGAAGCAGCAGCCATAGCAAAGCTACAGGCTTTCCATCAAGCTCTTGGTGAAGATGCAAAATACTTAACTGAAGAAGAAGAGGTTGACGCACATGGACTATTTAAGAAAATCAATACAGTAAGAGAAGAAGACGGAGAAGAGGAATCCTTTCTTAAATACGTAAAACTACTAAGGGAAATTAGAGAAAAAGACCCTGAACTTTTTGAAAAGATTAAAAGACTTCCCAGGAAAGCCCGTTCTGGTAGAGCATTTAAAAGAGAATTTCTCATAACCCTATTTCGTAAAGGAAATCTAAAGAAAATTTATCTCTCCTATAAAGACAAACCGCCTCAGGAGATAGACTTCCTGAAAGCAATTGAACTACTGGAAACAGAACCTTCAGAGAAAGGAATAAAGATTCCTATTGAAAGTTACTACGACCTTTTGACAAAAAACAGAACAGCTTTCAATCAATCTCTACAGGAAGAAATAGCTAAGAAAAAATCTACAAAGAGTTTCTCAAGAACTGAACAGCAAC
This sequence comes from uncultured Desulfurobacterium sp., assembly GCA_913055135.1. Classification (GTDB taxonomy): domain Bacteria; phylum Aquificota; class Aquificia; order Desulfurobacteriales; family Desulfurobacteriaceae; genus Desulfurobacterium. The sequence continues at coordinate 4,153 of CAJXJV010000110.1, forward strand.
TGATAAAAGAGTTGAAGGCACTTAAAAATGCCTTTAAGGATAAGAAGAACAGGGAATTAGTTCAAAACCTTCTGGATATCATCAACACAGGAAAGATACCCAGAGGAACCCTTAAAGACCTTAACAAAAAGGTTAAAGGAGCTAACACCCTTGAAAAGAAACTTAAAGTTTTAGAAGAATTCCTTTCCAGCTACAACTTTGAGGAAGAAAAAGAGAGATTTACTTACGATGAATCACCCATAGAAGTTATACTATCTCAATATTTCGGCAGTGTGAACTTGCAGTAGAAAACTTGACAAAGCCGGTGCAAATCCTATACATACAGATAGATATGCATAAATAAGGTTTACTGGAGGATACGATGACAGTTGCAGAAAAGAAGGTAAGGAAAACAATTACGCCGTCCCCAAAAGCGGTAAAAGATCTTGAAATGTTAGCAAAAACTTACAATAAAACCCAAAGTGCTCTTATTGAAGAGCTGATAGAGGAAGAAATAAAAGAGATTGAAAGGAGAAAGAGAATCGAGGCTTTTGAACGACTAAAAGAATACAGAAAATACTTCAAAGGAGTTGTAGGAAATAAAACCTTTCAGGAACTAAAATCGGAGATGGGAAGTAAAATCTGATGGAACTTAGAAAAGTTTTTATAGATGCCAATATAATCATAGACCTCTTTGAGGATAGACCTTATTCCTTCTACTCCACATCAGCAGTAGGAAAGCTTGTAGGCTTAGGAGTCGAACTACTTACAAGTTGTGATTTGATAACTACGATTTATTACATTCTTTCTAAGGCTGACAAAGAAAAAGCTCTCAACTATATAGAAGACTCAACATCTGTTTTCACCTTAATCCCCTTTTCAAATAAAGAAGTAATCGAAGCTGTTAATCTAATGAAAAACAACAGCAATTTTAAAGATCTTGAAGATACTATCCAGTATGTTCTTGCAAAGAAAGAGAATTGCAATTTGATACTCACCAACGATAAAAAATTCTTTTCTCCAGACATTAAAGTTCTTACAGCAAAAGAAGTTTGCGAAAATCTTGGTATTAAATAGTCTCAGAAAATTTATGCCATCAC
>CAJXJV010000111.1 GCA_913055135.1 uncultured Desulfurobacterium sp.
TACCTTGAAGCCCTCAGTCAAGGGGAAAATGCGACATTAACAATCTCGGGAATTTCCTATAGTGAAATAGAAAAAGATTACAGAACTTTTGATCCAGAGGATATTACCCAATCTCCTCTCTACGGTGTTCTTAACCTTATAGCTAACAGCAATGATCTCCAATCTCTAATTTCCATGGGCAATTTTCCAGCATTTGATATTACAAAGCTTTCAGAATTGTCTAACAAGACTCAAAGTGGAGAACCATTTGATATTCATGATTACGTCAAATTTATCCCTGTCTACTTTGAAAACAAAGATTTATACAACGGCACAGTTTATATCTTCCAGCATGGACTTGGCGGAAACAGAACAAATGCTGAGGCTTTGCTTGAGGATATTCAGCTTCCGGTTGTTGCAATTGACCTTCCTTTCCATGGAGATTATACAAAACTTACAGAGAACAGCACTTTTGAGTGTGGTGAAGGAAAATGTTTCCTCACGTCAAACATTGCCCAGGATAGGCTCAACATCTATCAATCTGTCTTTAATCTGAGATTACTGGAACTTCTCTTGAGAAAAGGTTTCTACGATCTAAATGGTGATGGAAATCCTGATAATGCAACTACCGTGAATTTCCTTGGAGTTTCCATGGGAGCTATTGTTGGTTCAATCTACGCCAATTACGGAACTCCTGATAAAGTCGTTCTCAACGTTGGTGGCGCTAATTTTGTCTCTATCACTGATAGAGCAACCAACCAGTTAATCGAATCTCTCCTTGAATCAACAGGAGCCAAAAAGAACACAAACAAATACTGCATGCTCCTTGGTATCTTTCAGCTAATTCTTGACCCGGCAGATCCTGTTTATATTGGAACTACAAATTCGACAAATATAATCATTCAAAGTGCTTACCATGATACTGTTGTTCCAAACATTTCAAACGAGATTTTGGCAAGGAAAGTGGGATTTGATAACTATACACAGGTGGAGTCTCCCGATCCTGACAATCCACCACCTGCAAGTCCTGGATGGTACATGTTTGGCAACGAAACAAACTGGGTAAATCACGGATTCCTGCTTCATACAAATGTTGAAAACTATCCAGAAGCAGAAGGACACTTAGACGTTGAATTCCTCCAGAAAGCCCAAAAAGCTGCAAGGGAGCAAATTAATAACTTTTTCACTCAATCCCAGTAAAGAAAACACCTTACTCTTCTACCCTCTACCTCTACGGTAGGGGGTACTTCCTTTTTACAGATCTCCTTTACTTCCGGACATCTTGGATGAAAAGGACATCCAGCAATCTCTTCTGAAGGTTCGGGAATATTACCGGGAATGGAAAAGAGTTTTCTCTTTTCCCCTCCTTTCAGGACAGGAGAACATTCTATAAGTCCTTTGGTGTATGGATGAAGAGGTTTTTCAAATATTTCCGCTGTTCTTCCAGATTCAACTGTGTAACCTGCATACATAACAAACACTCGTTGAGAAAACTCAGCTACAACACCCATATCGTGGGTTATAAGAAGAATCCCTGTATTTTTCTCAACAGAAAGATTTTTCAGTAGGTTCAAAATCTTTGATTGAACTGTAACATCAAGGGCTGTCGTCGGCTCATCAGCAAGGATGTAGTCAGGATTACAGGCAAGCGCCATAGCTATTGCAACCCTTTGCTTGAGTCCACCGGAAAGGTGATGAGGATAGGTGTTCATCCTCTCTTCAGGTTCCGGAACTTCGGCAAGTTTCAAGAGCTCCACAACTTTTTCCTCTATCTCTCCCTTTTCTGCTTTCCCATGATATAAAAGGGCTTCCCCTATCTGCTCTTTTATCTTCATCAACGGATTGAGAGAAGCAGAAGGATCCTGAAAGATCATTGAAACTTTTTCCCAGCGAAACTTACGGAGCTCTTCACCCTGGAGAGAGAGTACGTTCAATCCGTCAACGTTTATTTCTCCTGCAATATGGAGATTTTCTGGAAGAAGCTTTAAAACGGAAAGTGCTGTAAGCGACTTCCCGCTTCCACTCTCTCCAACTACTGCAACTCTTTCTCCCTTTTTAACTTCAAGAAACGCATCTTTAACAATCCTGTAGTTTCCTGTCTCAATTGAAAGATTCCTGACTATTAAAGACATTCTATCTCTACCCAGTAAGAGGTATCGGAAAAGATATCAGGATCAAAGTAGAGTTTTTTACATCTAATTGTCTTTCCTGAAGACTCCTTAGCAGCAACGTAATGACCGATGACCTCTGGAATCGTTCCAAGGAATCTACCGTCTCTCGAATGGAGAGTATAGGTTACAGGAGATTCAGGGTTGAGAGGTTCTGCTTTCAGATAAATCTCCTGATTTTCCCTTATCACCCTTTCCCAGTTAGGTCTGTAGATTCTTTTAGTTTTAATCGGAACAAAATACCTGTTCTCCTTTGCCAGAAACTGATGAACGTTCTCATACTCTTTCAGCGAAAGGAGAAATTTGAGGAGCTCCCTCAAAATTGGAGCTCCAGAGTTTTCCAGTTTCAACCCATAAATTCCTATCAAAGGCCAGAGCTCCTTTTCTTCAAAAGCACTCCTTATCTCCTTTTTGTACAGCTTTACAATCAGAGGATTCTTCTTCCAGAGAGACTCCAGAGTGTTAAAGAGGTTTTCAACACTTTCAGGAGAAAAGGAAAACTCCTTTAGTGATTTGATAAATTCCCTTAGTCTGGATTTAAACTGTTTACGGTAGCAAAGTCTCGTCAGCAACCATCTCCTGTTTATTTTCTTGTAAAGATTCTCAACCATTTCTCTGTCTAAAAACCAGTTAATGTAGATGGTTGCCTTTCTTAGCTCCTTCTCCACTACCGAATCTATCGATGGTCTAAAGGCTTCCCTGTGAAAAATCTCAGTAAACATGTTTTTTAAAGTTCCTTTAATCGTTGCTACTACCTTCTTAAAGTCCGCTTCTAATTTTTCGCTCCTGAGAACAATTTCAAGCTTTACATCCGCACCATCCATCACCTGAGTAATCTTTGGTATGATGACAATCCCTCTTCTCTCAACTACCTCAAGGTTTGAATATGCAAGATGGGTTGGGAAGAGATACTCGAGGTTTTGAGAAAAGTACTCAAGAAGTGACGTAACTGCCGAGTTTAAAAGGTCATCCGATATCTGTATCAATTTCTCTATTTTCAAATCAGGAAGTTCTTCCTTTCTCTCTTCCTTCTCTGGAACAACTAAGAGATCCTTTTGAAATCTCTCCCAGATTGCTATCTCAAGATAGTTTTCAAGCAATCTGAGAGCTCCTTCCTCTTCCCGCAGGTATTTCCTTGCACTATCTCTTATCCTCTTTGCCTTTTCAAAACCTTTTATCTCTCTTTTAGAAAGCTCCCAGAATTCTTGCGAGAAGTGAATAAATTCCCCTTCCACAGGGTAGAAAAAGTTCTTCAAAGCTTCTGATATAAACCTGTAAGAGTTAATTCTTGAAATCTCTTTAACCTTGAGAAGCTGAAAATCAACACTTTCACTCTTTTCTGTTGAAGCAATCAGAAGAGAAGGAGAATTTGGAAAACTATTCCTGAAAAGCTTTATCTTCTCGTAAACGTAACTTTTTGTCAGACATTTAAAAGGCAGATACGAAAAGACCATTAATACTCTATCAGAATCATTCAGAAACTTCTCTGTTTTCACCGGAACAGAAAGTCTATCCGAAAGGTACATGGAAAAGGGCAACGCTAAAGGATCTGCCGGGTATATGGCAGAAACTTTTGAATCGAGTTTTTTGAACTTCTCTATAAAAAAATCAAGGGCATCGATAACAAACTCCTGTCTCAGCTCATCCGACTCAAAAAGCAGAGAAGTACTTATTTCCTTAACCTTCATGCTCTTTTAGAACCTCTTCAAGTATTTTCAGTCCGTAATCAATCTCTTCCTCTGTTATAACAAGCGGTGGAACAAACCTCAAAACGTTTCCTGCTGTACAATTAATAATAAGTCCTTTTTCAAGGGCTGACTTTACTATATCAACACAAGGGATCTTACAGACAGCACCAACCATAAGTCCCTTTCCTCTCACATAGTCAATGACACCAGGGAATCTGTCCCTCAGTTCTTCAAGCCCCTTCCTGAGATACTCTCCTTTCCTTTCCACCTCTCTCAGAAAACCTTCATCCGAAACGATTCTCATGACTTCAACACCAGCTCTTGTAACGAGGGGGTTTCCACCAAAGGTTGAAGCGTGGAGACCTGGCTTTAGAACGTCCGCTGCTTTCCCTTTTGCCACTATCGCTCCAATTGGAACACCATTTCCAAGAGCTTTGGCAAGTGTCATTACATCCGGTTCAACACCGTAATGCTGATAGGCAAAAATCTTTCCGGTTCTCCCGATTCCAGTCTGAACTTCATCAAATATGAGAATAGCATCTATCTCATCTGCTATTTCTCTCAATCCCTCTAAGAACTCCTCTTCAGCAGGAACAATTCCACCTTCACCCTGAATTGGTTCAACGATTATTCCAGCAGTTCTCTCTGAAACCACCTCTTTGACAGAGTCAAGGTTGTTAAATTCAGCAAATTTGACTCCTGTCAGCATGGGACCAAAGCCTTCGCTGTACTTCCCCTGTCCTGTAACAGAGACTGCTGCCATTGTCCTGCCGTGAAAGGACTGTCTAAAAGCAACTATTTCGTACTTTTCTGGATTCTTTTCTGTTCCGTACCTTCTTGCAAGCTTTATAGCTCCTTCATTTGCCTCTGCTCCACTGTTGCAGAAGAAGACCTTCTCTCCAAAGGAGTTTTCACAGATGAGTTCCGCCAGTTCTGCCTGAGTCTCTATGTGAAAAAGGTTTGAAACGTGAATCAACTTCCTTGCCTGATCACAGATAGCATCAGAGACAGCAGGATGACAGTGACCAAGATTGCAGACTGCAATTCCTGCTAACATATCAAGGTATTTCTTACCTTTATCGTCGTAGAGCCAGGAGCCTCTTCCCTTTACAAAAACCACCGGAAATCTGTTGTAAGTCTTCATTACAAAATTCTCTGTCTTTTCAAAAACGTTCATCTCCTACCTCTTCTCCCGATTCTGAAATTTTCTGTAGTCAGAAAAAAGTATCACTAAAATTCGCAGATGGGAATATAGTCAAGGGGACATCTGAAAAACGATAGTTTTCGTTAGCTTCCATTAGCTATCGTTATCAGA
>CAJXJV010000112.1 GCA_913055135.1 uncultured Desulfurobacterium sp.
TGAGCAAGGTCAAGGAGGAGCTTTCTGACTTTTTCTTTTCTCTCTTTTCCTGATACTCTGATGGTTAGAACTCTATTTGAGAGCATATTTCCTTAACTTCCTCAGAGTTAACCTTGAAATCCTCAATATCTCTATTACTTCTCTTCCTTTCATACCCTGAAATGTAGTATCCTTGATACATATTATCAAGTGTGGCTAAAAATTTGTGGTTATATTCTTCCTCAGAAATCCCAATTAAATCTCTTTGAGTGTAGTTTTTATTCTTTATAAGAAATTCTGCTCTAAAAATGTTTCTTCCTCTTTGCGCCACACATTTATATTCAGCGCAGGGATATAGTATCATAACTCTGGAAGATATGTGAACTGTCCTAAGGAGATAGGATGAACGGGAGAATTAGAGAACTTAAACCATACCCCATGGATCGTCTTGTTAAGGCAAAGGAAGAACTCAGGAAAGCAGGTAAGAAAATCTACGACTTTGGAACAGGAGATCCGAAAGAGCCTACTGATCCAAAAATCAGGAAAGCATTGATTGAAGCTATTCCGGAAGTCAGTCAGTATCCTACGGTAAAGGGAAGAAAGGATTTAAGAGAAGCAATAGCCAATTGGTTTTTCAACAGATTCCACGTTGTCCTTGACCCTGAAAAGGAAGTGATACCAACTGCCGGTTCAAAGGAAGCGATATTCCACTTTCCGCTTGTTTTCATAGACACAGATACTGAGAAGAAAAAGGTTATCTACGGTACTCCAGCCTATCCGGTTTATGAAAGAGGAACTCTTTTCGCAGGTGGAGAGCCATACCCTGTAAAACTTGAATACGATGAGCAGTTTCTGCTAAGACTCGATAAGTTACCAAGGTCTATCCTTGAAGAGACAGCAATAGTCTGGATTAACTATCCGCACAATCCAACGGGGGCAGTTGCACCCCTTTCTTATCTTGAAGAGATTTATGGTATTTGCAGAGAGCATGGAATAATTCTCTGTTCTGATGAGTGTTACACAGAGATTTACTTTGAAAGTCCACCACACTCTCTTCTTGAAGTTGGCAAAAAAGGAGCTGTTGTTTTTCACTCTCTTTCTAAAAGAAGCGGAATGACCGGTTACCGTTCAGGTTTTGTTGCAGGAGATAGTGAAATTGTTCAAACCTATCTCAAGTATCGTTCTTCCTTTGGAGTTGCTTCTCAAGATTTTGTCCAACAGGCTGCAAAAGTTGCATGGTCGGATGAAGAGCATGTAGAAAAAAGGAGAGAGATATTTCGCCGTAAGAGAGATATTTTTCTGGAATTTTTCAAAAGGATCGGTCTTGAGTTTTTGTATCCTGAGGCAACATTTTACTTCTGGGTGAAATTGCCTGAAGGAATCTCTTCTGAAGAGTATGCTTTACATCTTTTGAACTACGGCATAGTCCTTTCTCCTGGGGAGTTTTTTGGCAAAGGTGGTGAAGGATTTTTCAGGATAGCGCTTGTACCAACCGTTGAAGAGTGCAGAGAAGCTGTGGAAGTGTGGGAGAAAGCACATAAAGAGTTCATGGAGAAGACAAGTTGCAGATAAGAGAGAAAAAGAAAGGACTTATCGCAGATATAAACCTTTCTCCCATATTGGATCTTTCTCTAATGCTCGTTATTTTTCTGGCGGTTACAACCGAATTTATCTCCGGCGGAGAGATAAAAGTTCAGGTTCCGGAAGGTGGTGCTGCAATTACTTCCTCTTCCCAGGTTGTTAAACTTGTGGTTGATAAGTGGGGAAAGATCTACTACGAGGGAAAAGTTTACTCCGATCCTTCAAAATTAATTCCCGTTCTCCCAAAGGACAGGAGAATATATATAAAAGCTGATAAGGAAACCCCTTATCTGTACGTGTTTACTCTGCTGGATACTTTGAGAAAATCCGGGATAAGAAAAGTTTCCTTAGTGGGTCAGAGAATTGAGTAAGTGCAGAGTTAGAACATTTTCGGTTGAGGAGACCAGAAGGGTAGGAGAGATTATCGGATCCAGTGTACCTGAAGGGACGATTATTCTCCTTTCTGGAGATCTTGGCTGCGGAAAGACAACGTTAGTTAGAGGAATAGCAAAGGCTCTGGGAATTCCTGAGGATGAAATTTCCTCTCCTTCGTTTAACATTGTTCACGAGTATGACTCTCTGGTTCATATAGACCTTTACAGATTGGATTCAATTGAAGCTCTGGAGGATCTGGGTTTTGAAGAAATCCTCTTAGATAGAAGGATTAAAGTGATTGAATGGCCTCAGATGGCTGCTGATTATTTTAAAGAATCGGGATTACCGATTATTAAAATCAGTTGTTCTTTTTGTAAAGATGATGAGAGGGAATTTGAAATAGTTGACACAGTAGGCAAAATCTGTCAAAAACTTGAAAATAAATTCAGATCGGGAGGCTTTTATGTCAAGGATAGTTGACCTTAGGGCGAGAGAGGTACTCGATTCGAGGGGAAACCCAACTGTTGAAGTAGAAGTAACCCTTGAGTCTGGAGTAAGAGCAAGGGCTGCCGTTCCAAGCGGAGCTTCAACTGGAGAAAGGGAAGCCCTTGAGCTGAGGGATAAGAATCCCGAGAGATACCTTGGAAAGGGAGTTCTCAAAGCTGTAAAGAATGTCAATGAGGTAATAGCACCTGCTCTCATAGGTCTTGAGTCAACGGATCAGGTTAATATTGACAGGCTTATGATTGAGCTTGACGGTACTGCCAACAAGAGTAACCTTGGTGCCAATGCAATTCTTGGTGTTTCAATGGCAGTTTGTAGGGCTTCTGCTGAAGAGCTTGATATGCCTCTCTTCAAGTACATCGGTGGAGCAAATGCAAAGGAACTTCCAGTTCCGATGATGAACATTCTCAATGGAGGTGTTCACGCAGATAACAATGTTGATCTTCAGGAATTCATGATAATGCCTGTCGGTGGCGAGACTTTCTCTGAGTCCCTTAGAATGGGAGTCGAGGTTTACCATACTCTCAAGAAGGTTCTCCAGAGAATGGGACACTCAACAAACGTTGGAGATGAGGGAGGGTTTGCTCCAAATCTTGCATCAAACGAAGAGGCAATTCAGGTTATTTTAAAGGCTATTGAGGAGGCTGGATACACTCCTGGAGAAGATATCCTCCTTGCCCTTGATGCTGCATCTTCAGAGTTTTACAAGGGGGATGGTATTTACGAACTTGCTGGAGAAGGAAAGAAGCTGGATAGAGAAGAGTTGGTTGACTTCTACAGAAAGCTTGTTGAGAAGTATCCAATAATCAGCATTGAAGATGGAATGGCAGAGAACGACCACGAGGGCTGGAAGCTCCTAACTGCTGCCCTTGGGGATAGAGTTCAGCTTGTTGGAGATGATGTATTTGTTACAAACACCGAGCTCCTCAGAATAGGAATCAAGGAAGGATTTGCAAACTCAATTCTCATAAAGCTCAACCAGATTGGAACTGTAACGGAAACCCTCGATGCTATTGAGATGGCAAAGAGAGCAAACTATACAGCGGTTATCTCCCATAGATCGGGAGAGACTGAAGATACCTTCATTGCAGATCTTGCAGTTGCAGTTAACAGCGGTCAGATCAAGACTGGAGCTCCAGCAAGAAGCGAAAGAAACGCAAAGTACAATCAGCTCTTGAGAATTGAAGAAATGCTGAACGGTTCGGCTGTTTACAGAGGAACAGACGTTTTCTACAACCTTTGATTTTGACATTCCTTAAGCCTCCTTCAGAAGGAGGCTTAGGGAATTCCAACAAGTATGTAGGAGCTCTTGCAGAAGCTGACGTTTAATGATGAACTTTACAAAACTTTATCTGATAATTGTTTCAGCCATCGCCTTTGGTTACATATTAGCTTCTATTCTCGTTGAAACAAAATTCGTAAACTGGCTTGGGTTAAAGACTCTAAAGCTTTCAAAGTTTGGCATTCACCCTCTTCTTACAAACGTTCCTGTTATCTACCTTGTTTCTCCCCGGGCCGCTCACATTACTGCTTCAAACCTGCTGAAAGAAGGCAAAATTGAGCCGATAGACCTTTACCTTGCAATTCTTGCCTCAAACTTTCCCATGCGTTTGATGTTTCTTTACAGATACTACCTTCCTGTTCTGGTTCCTTTGATAGGTGTTATCGCTGTTTATTACGCTCTTCTGAGATTGGCGTTTGACATTGTTGTTCTGGTTATTGTTTCAATTGTGGGAAGAATCAGATACAGGAATTTGAAATTCAACTATCCAGAATACAACTCTCTTAATCTTGAGTTTTCGTTAAAGGCTCTTAAAGAAGGATTCTTAAAAGGATCTAAAGAGGCTCTTTCATTCATTCTAAAGTTCACTCCTATCTTCTTGGCAATTGTTTTCCTTATTAAAGCTGGATTTATGGAGAAGCTTACGCAAGTTCTAAAACCTTACTTAGGAATGTTTGGCTTTGATTCTCTTGAAATAACCTACATTACAACCGCTGCTATAAGTCCGCCTGTTGCTTACGGATTGATAAAGATAATGATTGAAAAGAATCATCCTGTTACCCATATCCTTGGAACAATGGCAGTTGGAAACGGAATGTTTTCCCTTTTGAGGAGCTGGTGGGCTTATCTACTTCCTTACTATCTCGGTCTCTATTCTCTCTCTGTAACGGCAGTTCTCCTGTTGCTCCAGGCTGGACTTCCGATTATTTATAACTTTACAGTGGGAATTCTTCTGGTTAAACTATAAAGTATGGAAACAGAAATTAAACTTCTGAAAAATTTCTTACTGGATTTAAAACAGTTTTCCCTTAAAAATGAAAGCTGGGCAATTTTAGTTGAAGGAAAAAGGGACAAGTGGGCTCTTGAGAAGTTTGGAGTTCAAAACGTTGTTGAACTAAAAGGCAGGAACTATCACGACGTTGCAGAAGCTCTTGCTGATAAGTATAAGTACAAGGGGGTTGTTCTTCTAATGGATTTTGATCCAGAAGGAGAAACTATTTTTCAAAAGCTCTCAAAAATCTTGCCCGGATACGGTTTGAAAATTGATACCTCTTTTAGAGAAAGACTTAGAGAAACTGGAATAACGTTTGTAGAAAAAATTCCGCAGAAATTAATGTTTTTTAGTTAAACTTTTAAACAGACCTTGTTTTTTCCTTTTCTTTTGGCAACATACATAGCATTATCTGCTTTTGAGAGGAGAAAAT
>CAJXJV010000113.1 GCA_913055135.1 uncultured Desulfurobacterium sp.
CCCCAGTCTCCATTTACACTTACAGTTATACTTCCATTTCGGCAACTGTCGGACAGTTCTTTTATACTTCTCAGTAGATTTAAAACCTGCCTGAGTTCCTCTTCATCAACCATTATTTCTGATATGTTAATGTCTTTATCAACAAGCATTTCTGACTCCTGCCAATGCCTGACAGTTATTATAGCAATCCTATCTACAGGAAAAACTTGAACAGGAATATAGCGGTAATCAGGATGAGGAAAGGATTTAAATCTCGTAATCTTCCGCTTATCAGTTTAATGGTTGTATAGGTTATAAATCCAAGACCCATTCCATCGGAGATGCTAAACGTAAACGGAATTGCTGAGAGAGTAACAAATGCAGGAAGAGCCTCCGATGGGTCATTCCAGTCTATCTTCTTTAAGGATGCCATCATGAATGCTCCAACGTATATCAGAGCGGAGGAGGTGGCGAATCCTGGAACGGCAGAGATAAGAGGATAGAGAAATAGGGAAATCAGAAATAGGACTGAAACAGTTACTGCTGTTATTCCCGTTCTTCCGCCAGATGCAACGCCGCTGGCACTTTCTATGTATGTTGTGACTGTGGAGGTTCCAAGTAATCCTCCTACTGTTGTTCCTGCGGCATCGGCTGTGAGAGCTCTTCCAATTTTCTTATCGGATAACGGGATTCCAAGTCTTGCGCAGAGTCCAGATAGAGTTCCGACTGTATCGAAGATGTCAACCAGAAGGAACGTAAGGATTACGGGAACAATAGCTCCGGAAAAGATTGAGTGAAAGTCAAGCTGAAAGGCAGCAGACGGTTCTGGAAAGCCAAAGAAGGATTCAGGAAGAACTGATTTTCCAGAAATGATTGCAAGTATAGTGGAGAAAATAATTCCTATTAAAAGGCTTCCCGAAACTCTCTTCTTTACCAGAACTGCAATGAGAATGAAAGATAAAATGGTTACAACCGATTCAAAGCTTTTTATGTTGCCAAGTTTTAGAAGGGTATTTGGATCGTGAGTGATAATACCACTGTTTTTAAATCCTATAAGTGCAATGAAAAGACCAATTCCTGAAGAGATTCCATATGCTAAGGAAGGAGGAATTGCCTTAAATATTGCTTTTCTTGCTCCAAAAAGCGCCATTATTAGAAAAACTACACCTTCCAGAAAAACGGCAGTAAGGGCTGTTTGCCATGAAATTCCCATCTGTCCACAGACTGTATAGGCGAAATAGGCGTTCAGTCCCATTCCAGGAGCTAAGGCAAAGGGGAGTCCCGCATAAACTCCCATTATAAAAGTGGCAATTGCAGCTGAAACGGCGGTGGCAAAAATTACCCCTTCCTTTGGTATGCCAGCTGCTGAGAGAATGATAGGGTTGACAATCAGGATGTAAGACATTGTAAAGAAGGTTGTAAATCCTGCAATTATCTCCTGCTTTAGCTTCTTCCCAGTTTCCTCATTATTCTGGTTTTCTTTATCCTGTAATAGATCGGTCTTCCGTGGGGGCAAGTTTCCCTCTCCTGACATTTCAGATACCTTTCAAATAGTTCTTTTAAGTCGTTAAAATCTACGGGTCTGTATCCAGCTTTTATTGCTTTTCTGCAGGCAACTGCTGCAACAGATTCGAGAGCTACTCCATCTATTATACTCTTTATGTCTTCAATAGACAGAATTTCTGGAATTGCACGGACTAAAAGATTTTCTCCCGATTGTTCAAACTCTATTCCAAATTTTCTAAGCTTCTCCTTTGCTTCAGAAGAAGCTTTTATTTCTAAAGGAGGAATAAGTTTTTGTAAGGGAATTTCTTTTGAAAAGAGCCGATTTGTTAACTCTTCATAGTTTATTCTCTCATGGATCAGGTGTTGATCAAAGAAGTAATAGTATTCTCTATCGTAGCCAATGATCACTGTACCGTCAGTTCCTAAGAGTTCTATAGAGGTTTCGTAGTTAATTTCCTTTCTTTCCCGTAGAACAGATATTGCAGGAAGTGTTGTTTTTGGATAGAGGAATTTCCGTATCTCTTCAGCTATTGAGTTATCCTTCAGTATCACTCTGTCTTTGGTTGGTGTGACGTTAACATCAACTTCCTGGGGATCAACATCTATGAACAGGATATAGTTTTTGATTCTCAGTTCATCTAACAACTTTTCTATTTCAGGAAGGAAGACCGGCCTTCTGTTAACAAAGATGTGGCTTATCGTTTTTCTTTCTTCTTCACTTTCGCTTGAGTAGAGAATAGTGAATCTATCTGATGAAAGTTTTTTGAAGTTTATTTCTTTTCCAAATAGCTGTTTAATTCTCTCCTCTAAGGATGTAGCAAAGTAACCTGTATCATTCACTTTGAAGGTTACATCAGGTCTGCAGAGTGCAAATGTCTTAATTACTTTAATCATGTTCTGTTTCTCTCTTGAGTTGAAGCTTTTCTTCCTTACAGGGACATTGAAATAGAGAAAGTTTACAGAGACTGAAGTTCCTTGCGAAAAAGGAATGGGACAGGTGGAGAGAACTTTCCCTGCTTTTACTTCAAGCTTTCCACCAGTACTTTCCCTATAAAACCTTGATTTGATTGTAAGGTGGGATACCTGAGAAATTGCGTGGAGAGCTTCTCCTCTAAAGCCGTAAGAGTTGATTTTTAACAGATCGTCGAGACTTTCTATTTTGCTTGTTGTAAACCTTTCTACAGTAAGGGGTAACTCTTTATAGGGAATGCCACTTCCGTTGTCTATGACTTTGAAGTTGAACGGGTCTTTTATCTTTATTGAAATTTCTCTGGCTTTAGCGTCAAGAGCGTTTTCTATCAGTTCCTTTAGAACGTTAGAAGGTGAAGAAGCTATTTGACCGGAAGCAATTTTTGAAATAACTTCAGAAGACAGTCTTTTTATCATCGGGTTGTATCCTCGTTTAAAGGGTTGTCTTCCCTTAAATCATAAAGGAATTTTATGATTCAAGCCATCCAAGGACAATTCTTAATCCTCCCGATAAAAAAGTCTTTTAGTTGACTTAAAAAGACGTTTGACATAATTTAAATTTTAGAAATAAATTAGAAAAAAGGAGGGAGAGATGATAATTAGAAAAGAACACGCGCTGGCACTTCTGAGAGTTAGAGAAGGAAAACTAAAGTCTAAAGAGCCACCGTTCATTGAGCTTGAAAGAATGAACCTTCTAAGGATGGAGAGACCCTTAGAGTACTCACTTACATACTGGGGGAGAGCTCTTGCAAATATTCTTGATGAGATGGTTCAAAAGGGACTCATTGAACACCCATCAAAGTGGGATGAGAGATTCAGGTGGCTTGGTTCTGAAGTTATTATGATGATTGAGACAGCTATCGAGAACGAGGACATTCCTGGTCCACTTACAGAAGAGGAGCTGGAAAAGAGAGGATTTATTGAAGAGAGAAAAGTTGAGAAGAAAGGAACGTTAAAGGTAATTAACAAATACGCCAAGGATATCTATGAAATCTTCAGAAACGCTCACCCAAGATTGATAATAGATAGAGAACTCTACCAGTACATAAAGGACATGCCAGCAGGACCTGCAGAGTCTTCAATGCTTCCAGCAGGTGAACGATTCCCGCTTCTCATGGGAGCTATGAGGCTTCTTGCATTTTCTGTTCCGACTTCTGACGTTTATGCTCTCACAGCTCTCGGCCAGGAAGTTAAGAAAGCCTGCGAATACCTTGCTCCAAGTTATGAGACAGTAATCTCTGAAGACATAATGAATTCACTTACTAAGGTTGTTGATGAGGGAGTTGAAGCCCTTACAGACGAAGAGAAAGAAGTCCTTATGGCACTTGCTTACATTGATGGTGACGGTGAAATCCTTCCGGCTGGCGAACACCTCCTTGAGGCTTACAGGATCTGGAAGGAGAGAAGCTTTAAGCCTGTTAAATCCATTAACGTTGAAATCTTAGATGCAGAGCTCCTCAAGGCTATTCAGGAGGTATGGAAACACCACGAAAGTGATCCAAGTGTAATGCCTACAGTTGATGAACTTGTACACTACATGTTCTACAAACCTGCCAAAGAGTATAAACATCTCCTTGAACATTACGGTAGAAGACTTTATCAGGACCTGGGTTATCAGAAGAAGGAGGAGATTAAAAACAGGTTTGCCGAAGTTAAGACAGTTGAGGAGCTCTTTAAGAGCTTCTACGAAAAGGGCAATAAGTGGTATGAGAAGATGTATGACATCATCCAAGAGTCCCTTTACACGCTTGAATCTTTCAACCTAATCCGTGCCGAGGAGAAGGAAGGGAAGAGAGTCCACTACCTGACAGAGTACGGTAAGAAAGTTCTTGAGGATATGGAAACAAGAGGAATGAGAGAAATTCCAGCCGTTGCAGTTAAGGCTATCACAATTGCAAATAAAGAGTTTGCGTCTCCAAACGTTGACTGGTACAGGAAAGGAGTTGATGCCCAGCTCATCGGTGGTGGTGAGGCAACGGAAGCTGGAAAGATGTACGCAGAAATGGCATACCAGATTGGAAGGCTTCCACACATCACAAGGTTTGAGCTTCAAGTTCTTCACAAACTACCAGAGAAAGGTTTCTTTATTAAAGATGTTTACGAGCAGTTTGACGAAACCTGGAAAGAGGAAGTTGAGTATGCTCTCAACAAGCTTGAAGCTCGCGGTTACATAGATATCCTCCAGAACGAAGCAATCATCCTTACAGAAGCTGGAAAGTTAATCAAGCGTGCCCTTTCTGGAACTCCAGAGGGCTTTGCAAATCCAATTACACCTCTTGCAGTAAGAGTCCTTGAAGCTCTGAGAAAAGTAGGTACTCTCTACGAGAAAGAGAGAAAGGTAAGGGTTCTTCCAAAGAATTTTGCAGATGCTATGAAACTTTCCGGTCTTGATCCAGATACTTTTGAGAAAGAGCTTATAGTCCTTAGAACTTCTAACCTCATTGGAAAAAGTAGCATCAACGAAGCAGGTCTCTTAATTCTTGAAGCTCTTGAAAAACTTAACTAAAAATCAGGGGCTTTGCCCCCTTCTTACTTAGATTTTGGGAGGAAGTCATGGGAAGGATTTACGGAAAAGTAGAATGTCCAGAAGACATTCGCCGTATCAACTGTATCATTAAAGTTGAAATGCTTGAAGTTGAAACACCT
>CAJXJV010000114.1 GCA_913055135.1 uncultured Desulfurobacterium sp.
TGGAACCAGAACTTTTAAATAGTAAAATTAATTCAAGTGTTTCTGTAGTTAGAAAGAGTGTTATATTGAAATGGCCTTTAAAAATGTTTTATAGGGGATTGAAAAAATTATTACCGAAAAAGAATTCCTAAAAATGATAGGAAACGAAAAGGAAGAAAAAGAAATTCTTGAAGCTATCAGAGTTGGCATAAGAAAGATGAAACATAAAGTTGTTCCTACATCTGTCAGAGCAAAGAGAAAAGCCTACTACCGTAGAAACAAGGCAAAAATCCTTAGAGCTGTTAAGCAGTGGGCTAAAAGGAATAAAACTGCTCTTAAACAGTACAGGAAGAAGTTCAGGCAAAGATTCGGCGAATCTCAAAATGCAACTCAATTGCCTACAATAGATGAACTCCTCGAAAGAGTCAATGCACTCCTTGAAATCCTTGGAGAACTTGAAGATACCAAAGACATTAAGTCTGCAATTGCGGAGCTTGAATACATAGCAGACTTCCTTGAAGGTTTAAAGGACAATGACATTGACGAGAAAGATGTTGAAGCTGCCATTGAGAACATAGACGCACTCCTTGCTGACATTGAGGAGCTCTTCTTTGGTGAAGAAGAGGAGGACAACAAGAATGAGTAAACAACTGATAATAGACTTTGTCTCCGAAATAACTCCTCAACTCGTAGAATCTAAGGATGGCAAGTACAGATTTAAGGGAATTTTTCAGAGAGCAGACGTAAAAAACGGAAACGGAAGGATTTATCCACGGAAAATCCTTGAAAAAGCTGTTGCCAAGTACCAGGAGCTAATAAAAGAAGGCAGGGCTCTCGGAATGATAGAGCATCCTGCCGATGGAAAAACAAAGCTTGATGAAGCTGCAATAAAGATAACCTCTCTTTCTATGAACGATAAGGGAGAAGTAATCGGCGAGGCAGAAGTCCTTGTTGGAACTCCAAAAGGAGACATTCTCAAGAATCTCATAGATAACGGCGTAAAGTTTGGAATCTCCTCAAGAGGTTCTGGAACTCTTGTAAAGAGGGCAGATGGAACAGTTGTAGTTGGAGAAGATTACGAATTCCTTGCTTTTGACGTTGTCTATGACCCATCAACTCCAGGAGCTTTCCCTGAGCCGATAAAAGAATCAAAGGAGGATAAACCGATGGAGCTTACGCTGGAGACCCTGAAGAAAGACTATCCAGAACTTGTTGAAGCCATCAAAAAGGAAGCCAAAGAAGAAGCGAAAGAAGAACTCAGGCAAGAGTTTGAAGAAAGGGTAATAGAGGCAATTGAACAAAAAACCACAAAGCTTAGAGAAGAAATTAAAGAGGAGCTCCTTTCCGATCCAGACATAGCTGGAGCAAAAGTTGCTGTTGAAGGAATCCTTGACATCCTTAAACCATTCATCAGTGAAGGCATTGCAGGTGAGCATGTTGAAGAACTGAAAGAGAAAATCAAGCAGATGGAAGAGTCTCTGAAGAAAAAAGATGAGGAAATTAAGACTCTCAAGGAAGATATAGAACGCAAAGAGATTGCTTTATACATAGAACGAAAACTTTCTGAATCTCCTTACGGTGACAAAATCAAGGAAGCTGGAATTCTCAAAGAGGCTAAGTCTAAAGAGCAGGTTGACAAGTTGATTCAGGAGTTTGAGGAAAGCATAAGAAAAACGATAGATGAGAGTAATCAGAGAGAACCAAAGGGTAAAAGCAATATCAATGAAGACAAAACAGGTTCTGTGACAGCAATTTACGAAAAACTTGGATTACCAGTAAGGAGGTAAAAGATGGCTCATATCACTTTTGAAAGTCATGAAGAGTACAGAGAGTTTGGTCTTGAACTGGCAAAGGATTATAAGGACTTCATACCGGAGCATCTCTCTCCAGACGACAAAGCCTCTATGGCAATAGTTATTAATAACGCCTTTGAACAGGTTGCAAAGACTGCCAAGGTAGAAAGAGAGAAAGTTCTTGAATCTTTCCTCGGTGGGAAGTCTGTTATCTGTGAGTCCAACACAACGGCAGACCTTCCAGCTTTTGACCTTAACTATCTTGGAATGGTTACCTACGTTTATCAGAATCTTTCGGCTTTTGAGATTGTTCACGTAAGAGGACTCAATGCTCCTGAAGGAAAGATTTTCTACAGAAAACCTGTAATGGACAGCACAAAAGGCTATCTCAAACCGGGAACAGAGCTTGCAGCTACTAATACCAACAATAAGTATCATCCATACGTTGCAGCAGATCTTGTTGTAGATGATCCATCTCTTGGAACCGGAGACGGAACAAAGAAAGCTTTCTCCGCAACTCTCCAGTATAAACCTGTAATTCCAGGAACAGTAACGGTAATTGCTGGAACGGTAGTTGGCAAAGATGATGGTTCAGGAAACATCTCTGGTGATGGAGTCTCTGGAAGTATCAACTATTCTACAGGACAGATTTCTGTTGAATTCTCTACAGCTCCAGCAAGCGGTGAAGTTGTAAGAACAACCTACAGGTATGACCAGGAATCCAACAGTTATGCAGAAATCAAGTTTAAGTATGGAAGTGAACAAGTCAAAGTAATGTCCAGAAAAATTGGAACTTCCTGGACATCTGAATTTGAAGAAGATGTTCAAGCTTACTTCGGTATTTCCATTGAGTCCGATATGGTTTCTGCAATGAGCCAGCAGGCAATCTTTGAAACAGAAGCCAAGATTCATCTTGAGATTTATGCTCTTGCCCAGGCTTCAGGGGCAAAAGCAACCTGGTCTGTAACTCCTCCTAATGGAGTAAGCGATAAGGATCACATGTTCTTGCTCAAAAAAGCTATCAATCAGGTAGATGCAGCTATTGCCAAGCAACTCGGTTATATCCCTGTAGGTAACAGGTTCATCCTCTGTGGAACAGACGCTCTTGCTCACATTGGAGACCTTGAAGGATTTGAAGGAAATACGGATGTTAAAGGAAACGTCGGTTCTGCAAGAGTGGGTACTCTAAACAAGAAATACATAGTCTATTACAACCCTCAGCTACCAGATAATGCTGCCGTTGTAGGAATAAAGCCTGCTGATCCTCTTCTCATGGGAGTCGGTTACTTCCCTTACAAGTTTGAAATCTCTCCAGCCGTCCCAGACATTGTTGACGGGAAAGTTGATCCATTCAAGAAAAGAAAGGCTCTTAGGAGTAGAGAAGCATTTAAAGCCGTCAATGAAAGACTCTACGGGCTTGTAACCATCACTGAGTAGGGAGTAAGCAATGGCTGAGAAGTGGATAAAAGTAACTCCTGGAGTGATTACAGGATATTTCAAGGGAAAGAGAATCCGAATAAAGCAGAACGATGTTATAGAGGACGCCGAGCTGGTCAAGGTCTATCCGCAGGACTTTAAACCTGTAAAGACTTCTGCCATCAGGGAAGTCCCGGTAGTCTCGAATCCCTCCTCCCCGGTAGAGCAGGAGCCCTCTGAGGCTCCTCTTTTTACTGAAGAGCAACTTGAAAAGCTTCATAAAAAAGAACTCCTGGAGATAGCAAAGAAGATGGGGATTGAAACAGAAGGCTTGAAGAAGGATGAGTTGATAAAAGCCATTCTGGAGGCACAGAAAGATGAATGAAACTATCCTCCAGAGTCTTCAAAAGAAGTACCCTATTAATGCCCTTCAGAAAGTTTTGAAACTTCCAAAGAACATTAGCCTTGACCAGCTCAGTGGTTTAATCAGAAACGAGTTCAGAAAAGCTGTTGGAAGAAACGTTGAAGCATGGATTAGCGATATATACAAAGATTACGTGATTGCTTACTTCTCAAATGAAGGTAAATATTACAAGATTCCTTTCTCCATCGACGGCACCTCTATAAAGTTTGATTTCTCTAAGAAGGTTGAAGTAGTGAGAAGTTGGACGGAGGTGAAATAGTGTGTTTGCCTCCGTTCTTTCCAATACCAAAAACAAACAACAGGAGGTAGAGCATTATGGCACTGAAAAACGTAATCCCGGTAGATCAGGTAATGCAGGCTCTGAACGAGCATCTCAACAACGACAGTAAGCTGGCATTCATTAATGCAGTGGTGAATGCTGCACAGAATCGGTTCAACGAGCTAAGTTCTGAACTTCAAACAGCTGTTGCTGACCTTCAGAACCAGCTCAACGTGGTAATGCAGAAGGCTGACATTCTCGAAAACTTTGAACTTGGTCAAGTAGAAGAAGCTCTCAAGGAACTCCTCACAAACCTTGACGCTGCTGGACTTTTTGAAACCCTCTGTATTGACATTGGCGGTCAGAAATACAAGCTCTTCTCTGTAGTTCAAGCCCTTGTATCTGCTGACAAGGTAGTTAAGACAGACTTCAACTGGGATGCAGACAACGATAATCTTTCCTCTGTAACTCTTACTCTCGACGATGGTTCTTCTGTAGTTCTCAATGCAACTGTAAACGACATTACAGACGATTCCGGTGAAGTTGTAGGAAAAGAGTTCGTTTACCAGACAGACAACTGGAGGGGACTCCCAGCTTCCTTTAGCCTCAAGTTCAAGAAGGTAGCAGATACGTATTCCGTACTTGGAGAAAACGTTGAGCATGTTGAATGGTTACCAACTGAACAGACCAACATTGTATTCGACCTCAATCCTGAACCTTGCACAGCAGCAACAGTTGAATCTACAACTCCTGACCTGAATGAAGATGGAACCATAGGAACGGGGGAATAGATAAGTGGAACTTCATTCTAACCGGTGAGGTGAGTGTTGCCACGAGTGTTATCGGGGGTGTGTCGGTTTAGGCACACCCTTTCTTTCTCTACACAGGTAAAGAGGAAACTTTCTCGTCATTTAAGTGTGAGAAGACGGCTTAGAGACACAGTTTCGGTAGCAAGAAAAATTACAGGTAATGTCTGGGTAAGAAAGGACGGGAAATATGGATAGAGTAGGGATAGGAACAGTGAAAATTATCGTTGGAATAGATGGACTGCTTGATGAAGATTGGCAGCATCTTGAAAAGGAAGATGCCGTTGTAAAAAACGATCTGGGCGAAAAACGAATAGAAAACGTAGAAATAGACAAAGAAAAAAAACAGGTTTCTTTCATTTACAAAACCGAGGTTGAATCTGTTCACAGGGTA
>CAJXJV010000115.1 GCA_913055135.1 uncultured Desulfurobacterium sp.
TTCTTTTAAATCCTGTATCAATTCTTAGAGGTCTCCCTTTTTCGTCAAATCCTGTGGCAATTACTGTAACTTCTATGGAACCTTCTAAGGATTCATCAATGCTTACGCCAAAGAAGAAGTTAGTATCATCTCTCTTAGCCCTCTCCTTAATAAGCCCTGCAGCAGCATAAGCCTCATCAAGAGTCAAATCATTTCCCCCGGTAATGTTCACTAAAATCCTGCTTGCTCCCTCAACCTGAACATTCTCAAGAAGAGGATTATCAATAGCCTTCCTTGCAGCAGTAAGAGCCCTATCCTCTCCACTCGCCTCTCCTGTACCCATAAGAGCATAACCACCACTATGCATAACAGACTTAACATCAGCAAAGTCAAGGTTAATAAGACCGGGTCTTGTAATAACCTCACTTATTCCCTTAACAGCCTGATAAAGAACATTATCAGCAAGCTTAAAAGCATTAAGAATACTCATATCCTTTGGAGCGACAGTAAGGAGCTTCTGATTAGGGACAACCATAAGAGTATCTACAAACTCCTTAAGCCTTCTGATACCAGCCTCAGCGAACTCATGCCTCTTTCTACCCTCAAAATCGAAAGGTCTTGTAACGACCCCGACAGTCAGAATACCCATATCTTTGGCAATCTTGGCAACAATAGGAGCAGCTCCGGTACCTGTACCGCCTCCCATACCGGCAGTGATAAAGACCATATCGGAACCTTCTAAGACTTCTCTGATTTTGGGTTCATCCTCAAGTGCAGCCTGCTCACCGATTTCAGGTTTACCGCCAGCCCCAAGACCTTTTGTGAGCTTTTCGCCGATCTGGACTTTTATGGGGATAGAGAGCTTAGAAAGAACCTGAGCGTCAGTGTTGACTGCAACAAATTCTACGCCTTCGATACCTTTTTCGAGCATTCTTGCGACGGCATTACCGCCGCCACCGCCTACGCCGATAACCTTTATTACGGGTCCCTGAAAGGCTTCATCTGCTATGTCGAACATGGTTCCTCCTTTTTTTCTGCCAGTTAATCTATGGTATTCTACCTTAAAATTTAGCCTGATGAACAACTGAATGATAGTGTTATCTCTCTTAGTTCTTGAGTGATAAAATTTCGAAAGCTGAAATTACTGTTTGTCGAGGTGTCCATGGAAGTTTTCATGATAGATATAGGAAAAGGCACTCAGGATTTGCTTTACAGTGATGAGAATCTTAACACCGAAAACTGGGTAAAAGCAATACTACCCTCCCCAACAACTATGCTGGCTGAAAAAGTTAAAAAGATAGAAGAAGACCTTAGAATAGATGGCTTTATTATGGGAGGAGGACCTGTCAAGAAGGCAATTCTTGAGCATTTGAAGAAGGGGTTTAAGGTAACTATCTCCCAGAGAGCAGCGAGGACGATAAGGGATGACATTGAGGAGGTTAAAAGGCTTGGTATAGAGATAGTTGAGAAAGTTGAGAATCCTAATTTCTTTTTGAGAGACCTTGAATTTGAATTGTATAAGAAACTTCTAAAACTTGCAGGGAAAGAATTTAATCCTGATATCTTTGCCGTAGCTTGCCAGGATCACGGATTTGTAAAGGGACAAAGTGACAGGATAACAAGGTTTAAGTACTTTGAAGAGAAGTTAAAGGAGACCAGGGATCCTCATGACTTTTTCTTTGTCCAGGAGACAGGTTTCTTTTCCCGTTTTGACTCTATCCTCCAGCAGCTGAGAGATGGCGGATACAGGGGTTTTGTAGTGGACAGTAAAGTAGCATCCGTTTGTGGCATTCTTTCTTATGCTGAAGAAATTGGAATTAAAGAATTCATTGGACTTGATATTGGCAATGGTCACACCCTTGGTGTTTCAATCAAAGGAGGAGAGATTTGTGGACTCTTTGAACATCATACGAGGTATCTGACTCCGAAAAAACTGAAAGAACTTGTTGAAAAACTGGCAAGCGCCACGCTTACATTTGAAGAAGTCTTTAACGATAACGGACACGGTGCTGTTGTTTTCGAAAAGATTAATCCGGAAAAAGTGCTGATTGCAGGACCCAACCGTAAGCTTTTCAGGAAATATGGGGAGTATGCCTACCCTGGTGGTGATGTGATGATTACCGGCTGTATAGGGCTTTACGAAGTAGCTAAAAGGAATCAGTTCAATTTATCTGCAGGGATATCAACTCTTATAACTCCTCTGAAATCCCCTTCTTTGTAGTTGACTGCTTTGTCTGCTGGATAGTGTTCCTTTATTGCCTTAACAATTTCCGGATCCATTTTGCTTACATCTCCGTGACATTTCAGACACGGTTTTTTTACCTGTATGGGTTTATAGAATACATAGAACTCTTTTCCATTGATCGTTACTCTTCTGATCAGGTAATCAGGAAGTTTCCCCGTTTTTTTAAATTTCTCCTCAAGGGTGGTCAGGACTTCCCTGTCAAGTGCATCTGGCTTGTCATTTTCATTTCTATATTTAAGGCTTGTTCTCTTTATCCTGAATCCCACCTTTTCACTAACCTGCTTCGTAAATTCTTCAGCTTTTGAATAGCAAAAATCTATAGCTCCTTCGGTTCCCCTTTCTTTAATGGCTTTTTTCAGGTTTGACCTCATTGTTTCATGAAGCTCTTTTACAGCTTCCATACCTTTCTGCTTTACAAGTTCAAGTTTTTCTTCTCTGCTTTCCATGCAGGAATTAGCAAGAACAAGGATAGAGAATATGAAAATAAACCTTTTCATGTTCCGCCTCCTTTCCAGGCCAGTGTTGGAGGTAAATTATATTTAATTCTATAATACAAATTATACCAATTTCAATTTAATTTGGTTTTGGTATTACGACTTTTTCTTCTTTCTGGCTTGTAACCACCTTTTCTTTGATTCATCAGCCTTTCTCTCAAGATCATCCCAATTTGGAAGTTCTTCTTCAGTTGCAGAAGGTGCAGTTTCCTCTACCTGTATAAGGCAACCAGGTTTTGGACATGCCCTAACGCATTCGCCACAATAGATACAGAGGTATGGGTTGTAGTGGAACTCTTTTGAACCGTCTTCGTTGTAGGTGAACCTTATTGCTCCTGGAGGACAGACCATTTCGCACTTAGTACAGAAGATACAGAGCTCTTCTTTATAAACTATAAGTCCCCTGTAATTTGATGGAGTTGGTGACGGTTCCAGTGGATATTTGACAGTTGCAGGCTTTCTAAAGAGGTTCTTCAAGGATTCTATAAACATGTCCTTCATAGTTTCCTCCTAATTAAGCAATCTGTTGTAGAGGTCATCCAGTTCAGAGCTTTCAAGTTTTTTATGACATCCTATGCACTTTTCCAGAACTTTATGAGCATCAGAAAGCTCCATAACTTTTTTAACAGAGTGACACTCAAAACAATCCGCTCCGCACTTACTGTTAAAAGCAGACTCAGAGTGCTTGGGATGACAGTTTGTACAGGTATCTAAAACTTTATGTTCTTTATCCTTCGGAATATTGCTGTGACACTGGTAACAGTCACTACTACAGGCAAAAGCACTCTGAAAAGTTAGAAGGAGAGAAAGAACAAAGAGAATCCCTCTCATCCTTCTTACCTCGCAGTACAGGATAAACATGGGTCAAAACTTATAACTGTTGCTGGAACATCTGCATAATCCATTCCGATGAAGAGCTCTTTCATCACAGGAACGTTCGCAAATGTTGGAACTCTTATTCTAAGCCTATCTAACACCATTTTTTTACTGCCTTTTACATAATAGAAAAGTTCTCCTCTTGGAGCTTCTATTCTTACAAAGGCTTCACCTTCAGGAAGTCCTTTAACTGGAACCTTTATGTCTCCCTCAGGCATTCCATCTAATATATTAAACAGCATATCTAAGGAATTTAAAGTTTCCTCTACTCTTACCATATTTCTTGCGTATATATCTCCTCCTTTCATTGTAATCAATTTGTATCCCACCTCTTTAAAAGGCAAATAGTTAAACTCGTTTCTTACGTCTGTTGCAAGTTCTGAAGCTCGAGCAGGTGGTCCAACAACATTAAGTTCTATTGCCATTTCTGGAGTAATAACTCCTACTCCTTTCCATCTAAGTTTTATTGTGTAGTCGTTCTCAAAAACGTCTTTCAGCCATAGACATTTTTCTTGCAGAATTTTCAATTTTTCTCTTAATTCTTTTTCAACTTCAGGAGTAAGATCTCTGTTCACTCCTCCAACAGTTACGTAATCAAATTGAATTCTATTTCCAGTAACAAGCTCCTGGAGCTCCATTACAAGTTCTCTATCTCTAAAGGTATGCATAAAGAGGTTTTCATACCCAGCAACTTCGGCTAAGTGTCCCATAGCAAGTAAGTGGGAGTGAACACGATCAAGTTCGCTTGCTAAAAGTCTTAGATATAGAGCTTTCTTAGGTACTTCAATATTCATCAATCTTTCGACAGCCGTCACATACCCCAAGGTATGTGAAATAGCACAAAGACCACAAACTCTTGCAACAACATAACCTACCTGCGTGTACTTAAACTTTGTCATACACGCTTTTTCAATTCCTCTATGAACATAACCAACATCAACTTCGACATCAACTATCTTCTCATTTTCTGTTTGAAAGACAAATCTTATTGGTTCTGGAAGTGCTACATGCTGACTACCAAACGGAATAGTTATCCTGTTTCCCATCTTAGCCTCTCCTTAAAGGTGCTTTTGGACTGTCTGGATCAAGAAAGAGTCCCTTTTTAGCTCCTTCTACGTTAAGCCCCAAAAGATCTGCAAGTTCCCATTCGGATATCCAGGCAGAAGGAATAATGTAGGTTAAAGTAGGAATTTCATCATCATAGTTTGCTTCAGCAGTAAAGACTTTAAAGGCTTCCTCCTCACCATACTTAGTAAAAAACCACTTAAGTTCTATTCTTCCCCCAACGTCTGTCCCGTTTACGGTGATAAAATGCCATTCCTCAGGATCGTAAAAATCCTTGATTGCTCTTCTCACATCTCTAAGAGAAACCTTAACCTCTTCTACCTTCATAGCACCTCCTGACACCTTCAGCAACAATCTTTCTTCTGTTGAGCTGTTTTCCTA
>CAJXJV010000116.1 GCA_913055135.1 uncultured Desulfurobacterium sp.
TTCTTCTAAATATTTGCTGTAGTCTTCTAACTGATTTTCCTGTTCTCCAGCCCACGGTTTATTCTCAATACCAATAAAAAACTTATCAGAAAGATTCAGAAAAATATCTATTCTTCTTTTTATATTAGTTGTGTATTCTCTAATAACAGAGACCTGAGAAACATCGAGTTCATCAAGGAATTTCTTATCTACAAACTTTTCCAGCACTTCCAGAAATTTTACAAGGAAAACTTTACCCTGTCCGTGTTCACCATCTGGTTTGAGAAGCAATGCTATAATGTCTGAAACCTTGTTTTCATCTGGACTCATAATATCAACAAGGTTAAAATCAGAAGCCAAAAATCTGTTAGTTTGCTTCTCAATCTCCTTAGCGACTTTGTACTTGAATAATAATGGCTCAAAAAATTTAGACAATCTTTCTTGATAACTTTCTCTTTCGCGGGAGTATAAAATTTTTAAACCATTAAAAAACTTCCTGAGAGAAAGGTCATAAACATTTTCCACAGTTTTCTCCATTTATTGCTTATTACCTTTCCTCCTTACTTCACTCCTTTCCAAGTCCGAAAATTTCCCTGAATATCTGAACAACCTGATGTCTTTCCTCTTCTGCAGCCTTTTTCTTTACACTTGTGATAGGCTCATGGAGGAGCTTGTTTATGATAATTCTTGTCAGGTTGTCTATTTCCTGCGCCTGTTCAGGCGTCAGGTTGAGTTTTGATAACCTCTTTTGAAGTTCAGCCTTTCTGATAGCTTCGGCTTTTTCCTTCAACTCTGCTATCAGTGGAGCAATCTCCAGTTCTCTTAACCACTTGATAAACCTGTTTACGTACTCTTCAATTATCTCCTTTGCAACCTCCGCAGCTCTAAGCCTTTCCTCTATGTTTGCTTTTACAACCTCGTTGAGATCATCAATATCGTAAACGTAAAGTCCTTCTACCTCATTGAGAGCTGGGTCGATATCCCTCGGAACTGCAATATCTATGAGGAACATAGGATTGTTTTTCCTCTTCTCAATCGCCGGAATCACGTTTTCCGGAGTAAGGACGTAGCCCGGAGCCCCTGTAGAGCTTATAACGATATCCACCATTCGAAGTACCGTACTGAGCTCTGTAAGCGGAAATGGTTTACCTCCAAACTCCTCTGCCAGCTTAACTGCCCTTTCAAAAGTCCTGTTGACAACGAAGACTTCGGACACCCCGTTAGAGATGAGGTGCTTTACAGCGAGCTCTGCCATCTCTCCGGCACCTATGATTGCGACCCTCTTCCCGGAAAGGGTTCCAAATATCTTCTTTGCCAGCTCAACCGCAGCAAAGCTGATCGAGACTGCATTCTTTGAAATCCCTGTCTCTGTCCTTACTCTCTTTGAAACTTTAAAAGCGGTCTCGCAAAATCGGCACATTACAGTTCCGATGGTTCCTAAATCCTTAGCTACCCCGAATGCGTCTTTAAATTGACCAACAATTTGAGGCTCTCCGACCACCATTGAATCAAGACTGGACGCAACATAAAAACCGTGCCTTACAGCTTCTTTTTGCTCTTTTTTGTAGAAAAACTGATTGATTTCCTCTATAGTAGCGGATTTGTTTTCTGTGAGGAAATCATAAACTTCCTTGAAGGGATTTGGAGCTCTCGAGGTAAAGTAGATTTCAACCCGGTTGCAGGTTGACAGGATCATGCATTCCTCAACAGAGGGAAGTGCGTTGAGCTGCAGGAGAGAGGTTTCCAGTTCCTCCCCTTTAAATGAGTACTTTTCTCTTACTTCAACCGGAGCCGTTTTGTGGCTCACCCCCAGGCAACATAGTTTAAGTTCTCCCATCTCTACCCCTTAAATGAGTGGACATCCTTCGAGGAGAAGAAATTTATCCCTACAAAGTTTAACATTATCAGCAGAAATCCAAGCATTGACATATAGCAAAGTCGTTTTCCTCTCCAGTTACTGTAAGTGTAAAGGTGGATAATCCCGGCATAGATAAACCAGGTAATGAGGGTTGCCACCTGTTTTGGATGCCATGACCAGTAGGAACCGAATACCTGCTCCGACCAGATTGCTCCTGTGAACATTGAGAGAGTTATGAACATAAATCCCACCGTTAAGGAGTGATATACAATGGATTCAAGCTGGGAAAGGGAAGGAAGTTTATGATAGAAAACAGAAAACTTCTTTTTCTTCAGGTGTCTGTCAAAGATGAGATATAGGAAGGAGATAACGGCTGAGAAGATAAAAGCGCTATATCCTAAGAAAGCTGAGATTATATGAATAACTCCTGTTGTTCCAACGGGAAAAATGTTCTTGGGGATTCCCGAAGTGAAAGAGGCTACAATCAAAGAAACTGCAGCCCAGGGCATGAGAAATGCCCCGGATATCGAGAGTTTGTGTTTTGTTGAGAAATAAAGAAAGACGGAAACGACGCTGATCCCTAAAAGCAGAAACGCTCCCCTTTCTGTAAAAAGGGATGATCCTCCGCCTGCCCCTATGAAAATGATAACTGCTATCAGGTTTGTCAGAAAACCGATTCTTGCTCCGTAGAGACCAACAGTTGCCAGTTTGTCTTTTCTTAGAATGAGAAATAGCAAATAGTGGAGCGCTGCCAGTATGTACAGAATAGCTGTTGTATATACAAAGCTGTCTATATTCATGGGTCTAAATTATACCTTAATTCAGGGTAAAACTCACAGAGCAGTTTAACAAGTTTTTCAGCTTCTATCTGTCCCGGAGCTACAGGTTTTCCGAAAAATGTGTAGGTTAAAAGTGAACCGAAGGAAAATCCAGCCACTCTTGTAAACTTTCCTCCTTCTCCCATTACCATGAAGATTTTTGGATGGCTGAGTTTACTTAAAGTACAGCAAACTCTTGCTGCATCCTCTTTTTTCCTTCCAGTAAAAGCCAATTTAACTATGTCAGCACCTGACTCAACCGCTTTATGGAAAATTTCTTCGATCTCCTTTTCAGTTGGTGTCTTTTCAAAGTCGTGGTAGGAGACGATTAAAACTTTGTGTTCTTCTCTAACAAGATTTTTTATGTCCGGCAAAATTTCAGAGCGGAGTTCAATATCAACAGCCCCGGTAGCAGGGTGTTTTACAATCTCTTTAAAAAGCTCAAGCCTTATCTGTTCACTTTTCTTAAATTTACCACCTTCCCAGTCTGGTCTGAGGGTTGATACTGTGTAAAATCCAAAATCGGCTATGATGTCTAAAAAGTTCTTGATAGATTCTTTACTTACTTCACTCAGTAGATCTATTCTTGCTTCAATAAGATCAATCTTCAACTCCCTCGCTTTCTCAAGGTTCTCCTTTAGCCCTGTGTCGTTCAGCGCAACGATTACCCTTGGAACGCTACCCAGTTCTACAGTTCCTATTTGCATTTCAGCTCCTGTGTCTGTATGCTATTACTTCCACATCTTCAAGAACCACAAGTCCTTCTTCAATTATTCTATCAAGAACTTTTAAAAACTCTCGAATTTTTTCTTCTCTATCTATTATTTCAATGACCACTGGCAAGTTTTGGGAAAGGCGCCAGACTGAGAAAGTTTTAAATTCGGAATGACTACCGATTCCAGCAACGGCTTTTAAAACAGTGGCTCCGGCAATGTTATTCTCTTTAACAAGTTCCAATATGTACTCCCAGAGGGGTTTTCCTTCAAACTTATCCTCAAGACTGATGAATATTCTCAGTAGCTTTCTCTTCCCTGCCAATCCTTTCATATCAATAATTCCTTGTAACCCGTAGAACTTCCTCTGGCGTTGTTATCCCTTTGGCAATCTTAATTCTTCCAATTTCCCTCAGGGTTCTCATACCGTACCTTTTGGCAATTTCTCTTATTTCGCTGCTGTTTTTTCCTTTGAGTACAGCATCTCTTATTTCGGGTAGCATCTCCATAGCTTCATAGATGGCCACTCTTCCTTTGTAACCGGTATAGTCGCATTTTTCACATCCTCTGCCCTTGAAAGTTTGAAGCCCGGCAACTTCTTCATCTGTAAATCCAACTTCTTTTAAAACTTCAGGAGGATACTGGTAGGGTTCTTTGCAATGAGGACATATCTTTCTTACAAGCCTCTGGGCAATTACCAGAACAACTGCGGAAGAAACCAGGAAGTTCTCAATTCCCATGTCAATAAGTCTCGTTACTGTGCTGGGAGCATCGTTGGTATGGAGAGTAGAGAGAACGAGGTGTCCCGTTAGAGCAGCTTCAATCGCTATTTCAGCAGTTTCTATGTCACGTATCTCTCCCACCATTATGATATCTGGATCCTGACGCAGGAAAGCTTTCAGCACTCTGGCAAAAGTCAGCCCAATTTCTGGTTTGACCTGAACTTGATTGATCCCGTAAAGGTTGTATTCAACAGGATCTTCAACAGTCATTACGTTGACTTCCGGAATGTTTATCGTAAGAAGCGATGAATAGAGAGTTGTGGTTTTTCCAGAACCGGTTGGACCTGTTACAAGGATCATTCCGTATGAAGAATGAATTGCTTTATCAAGGAGTTTATATTCCCGCTCTTCCAGTCCCAACTCCGAGAGGTCAAACTTCAGTCCTTCTTTATCAAGAATTCTTAGAACAATTTTTTCCCCGTAAATTGTGGGGACAGTTGAAACTCTGAAATCAATTTCTCTTCCTCTGAATTTAACCTTCATTCTTCCGTCTTGAGGGAGCCGCTTTTCAGCTATATCAAGATTGCTTAACACTTTAAACCTTGCTGCAACAGCATCTTTTATCTCTACTGGATACTTTGCAACTAACTGAAGAACTCCATCAATTCTGTATCTTATGCGAAGTTCTTTTTCAAATGGTTCGACGTGGATATCACTGACTCCTTTTCTTAGTGCTTCTATGATAATTGCATTAACCAGCTTTACTATCGGAGCTTGTGTCGCAAGCTGTTTGAGGTCATCAAGAGATATTACATTTGATGATTTGTTATCTACTTCTTCTGTTTCTAATTCCTTTTCAGTGCTTTCCTTTAGGAATTCACTTTTGAGTCGTGAGAAAAACTCTTCTTCAGTACTACCGTAAACCTCATGGAGTTTTTCTTTAA
>CAJXJV010000117.1 GCA_913055135.1 uncultured Desulfurobacterium sp.
GAGGAAGTGGCAGAAGGGTTAGTTCCTCTACCTGGTGGAGGGACTATGGATGGTCGAGAACCGCCTGGTGGGTGTGACCATCCTGAAGAGGCGGGATAGAAATAGCCCACCAACAGAACTGCAAGGTTCACTAATGTGCAGTTCTGTTAACCAGGAAGGGGAATGGCGATTTTCTTCTCATTTGATGGATCAGGTGTTTCGGATTCGGATGTTCGGAGAGTTATTGAAGAACAGAATCTCTATGGTCTGATAAATGAAAAAGAGATGCCCTTTATTAAATCTCTCCAGATCGATCCAGAAGAAATTAAAAGAATAATGGGAGATTTTAAGGATAGATTTGATACTCTTGTGGTTGTAGGCATGGGAGGTTCTTCCCTTGGAACAAAAGCCATTTACAATACTGTAACGGCTGGAGAACCTGTTTCCGGCAGGAAGCTGATTTTCTTTGATAATGTAGATCCTACTTATATAAAGAGGTCTCTGGATTCAATTGACTGGAAGAAAACAGCTTTTGCCTTTATCAGTAAGTCAGGAAGGACTCTTGAGACAGTTACTCTGTTGAACATCATAATTAAAGAGTTTCAGAGGAGGAAGATTGAAAATCCTGGAAGACAAATGATTTTTATTGGGGACCCAGGGAATAGTTTTGAGGAGTTGGCAAATAGACTTGATTCACTTTTCTTTTCTATTCCTCCAGAAATTGGTGGAAGGTTTTCTGTTTTAACATCTGTGGGGCTTGTACCTGCTGAATTTATAGACTATAACATTGAGGAATTATTGAACGGAGCACGTTCAGCAGTTGAAGATCCAGAACCTGTAATTCATCTGGGAGTTTGTAAGTATCTTCACTATCTCAAAAATAGGACGGTTTCTGTAATAATGGCTTATTCAAACTATTTGAAAGAGTTTACTGAGTGGTACGCTCAGCTCTGGGCTGAAAGTCTTGGGAAAGATGGAAAGGGTCAAACACCTATGAAAGCAATAGGAACGTCTTCTCAACATTCGGTTCTTCAACTCTTTATGGATGGTCAGGATGACAAGGTTTACCAGTTTTTCATGATTGAGAATTATCCTGAAGATATTTCTCTTCCTGAAAAAACAGAGATACTTGATTTCATATCAAATAAAAAGCTTTCAGATGTTATGAGAGCAGAGTTTGAGGGAACAGTTAAAGCTCTTTTAAGCCGTGGAAGACCGGTGGTTCAGATCAGGATGGATGAACTTTCTCCATTGAATATGGGATACATATTCATGAGCTATATGATGGCTACAGTAATCATTGCAAAGCTTATGGGTGTGAATCCTTATGGTCAGCCTGCGGTGGAAATTGGGAAAAAGATAGCTTACGAGAAACTCAAAAGTTTAGAGACGGGCTAAATACGTTCCAGATAGTTATTCCCGCTGCTACCGAGACGTTGAGAGAGGGAGTTTTCCCAACTGTTGGGATTGTTACTATCCTGTCTGAAAGTTCCAGAAGAGCTTTTTCTATACCTCTCCCCTCGGAACCAAGGATAAGTCCTAAGGGTTTTTGAAACTTGATATTTCTTATGTCCTCTCCGCCTGTTTCAACAGCATAGAGTCTGCCGCCGATTTCTTTAAAGTACAATAGAGCTTCTGTCAGAGAAGGAATCCTTGAAACCATCAGATGAAAAAGAGCTCCCGATGATGCTTTAACAGCGACCTCGTTTATCGGTGCAGAGCCCTTTTCGGGTAAAAGGATTCCAACTCCCCCAAAAGATTCTACAGTCCTGGCGATAGCTCCTAAATTTTGAGGTTCTGTTATCCCATCAAGAACGACGAAGAAACTGTTTGTTACAATGGTTTTCCTGAATAATTCCTCAGGAGAAACGTAATCTATTGGTGATAGGATTGCCACTATTCCCTGATGTTTCTTAGTTTTTGCCAGCTTTTCTAACTGCTGTTTCTTTGCCCACTGAAATTTAACGTTTTTCTTCTTTAACCAGTTGAGGAAATCAGGCTCAAAATAGTGACCATACTGAAGGTAAAGCTTTTCTAACCTTTTCCCAGACTTTATCGCTTCTTCAACCGGATTTCGTCCCCAGATAACTAAGTTCAACGCTTCCTCCTTGTTAAGTTTCAATTTTCTCATACTTTTTATCAATCCAGAATAAATGATAGAAAAAGGTACCAGAAGCAGAGAATGGGATAGAGAATTGAACAGATTAAAGCAGCTTTATCAAAAAGTAAAAACCATGCCGAAGAGGAGGTTGATCCTCCTCTCGGTTTCTATAAAGCTGATTGAAGTCGCTATCAGTACCTATTTAATTAAGAAATTTTTCCTCAAATAGATCCTGCGTTTCTTTCAATTTTTTCGATGTTGCTTTCCCCTACCAACAACAATTCTGATATCCATCTTCTCGATTGGATACTCAATGCCTTTCAGCGGCTTAACAAAACCAAAGAGAATTTCTCTCAGTGTTTCCTTAACGTAGTGTTTCATAGGCACCTTCTTTCCGTTGATAAAGAGTTCAACTTCATCGGGGAATTGATCTTCCCTTCTTCCTATAAATGTTTTTTCTATGAACTCAGCTACTTCTTCAGGTTTATCTATGGAGAAGTTCTTAACTCCTTCAACCTCGTAGTCTGAGATGACGCCGATAACGTTCTCTACCTGTCCAGCAAGAGTTGGCTGGTTTAACTCTTTCCTTGTTACCTCAAACTTTGGAACGTCGGAGTGCTTAAAGCCTTCGCATATAACAATATCGTAGTCGTCAAAGAGGAGGAAGGAAAGGTATTTAAGGTTAATCTTTCCAATTTTCTGAAAGAGGATAAGTTCTTCTGGAGTAACGATTCCAACGGCATCAGCCCCGGCTTCTTTATATTTGTAACTGTCTTTCCCTTCCGTATCTTTTATTACACCCTTGTGTTTTGTTGACTTCAGAACGGCTACTCTGTACCCTTTCTTTTTGAGTATTTCAACAACCCTGGTTGTGAAAGTTGTTTTTCCCGAATTGTGATATCCAATAAAGGAAATAACAGGAACCATGGGCTTCCTCCACGTTTGCAATTTCTAATCATACAATCTTCTAACCTTTCAGCCTTCTGATAAACATTCTCTCAGATTCGTAAGTTCCCCAAACTGTTGGGAAAAAGTTCTTTACCCTGTTCCTTGCTGCTTCGAGGACTAACGGAGCAGCTATGTAGATTAATGGTTGCTCGTAGGAGATTATCCAGTAGGCTTTTTTGTATATCTCAATCCTCTTCTTGAAATCAAGTTCCCTTGCTCCTTCCTCAAAGAGTCTATCGATCTCTGCTTCCCATTCAGTCGCCGGTTTTTTCTGGTTCGGATTCCACATGTGGAGCTGTCCACTGCTCATCCAGACATTTCTGCCACCATTTGGGTCGATTGAACCTGTTAATCCAATTATCACAGCGTCAAAGTCGTGGGTATGGAGGAGCTTTTCAACAAGGTTGTTAAAGTCGAGGGGCTGAAAGTGAACGTCTATTCCAAGTTTTTTAAGGTCGTACTTGATTATTGCACCTATCTGAACCCTTGAAGGGTTGTTTGAATTTGTCAGAAGGTTAAACTCTACCTTATGTCCATCTGGGGTTTCAAGCCATCCATCTCCATTCCTGTCCTTCAGTCCTATCTCCTCTAAGAGTTTCTTCGCCTTTTCCAGATTGTAGAGGAACTTTGGATAGTCTGGATCGTAGTAAAGTTTGTTTGCTGGGGTTACGGGAGAATAGACAGGATATCCTAAGCCGTTATAAACTGTAAGAATTATTCCCTTCCTGTCAACCGCATGGGAAATTGCCCATCTGAACTTCCTGTTTGTAAAGAGTTTCCACTTCCAGTCAGGTATGGCTTCCTTTTTCTGGTTGAAGCAGATGAAATCGGCACTTAGGGAAGGTCCAAGATTGTAAATTGTGTAGTTTCCTTTTTTCTCTCCAGATTTCAGCTCTGGAAAATCGTCTCCTCTAACTCCATAGAAATCGAGCTCTCCAGCCTTAAACTTTAAAAGCTGGGTGTTCTGGTCAGGGAGGATAAACTTAATCTTTTTATCTATGTAGGGAAGTGTCTTTTCCGCTTCATCTTTCTTCCAGTAATCTCTGTTCCTTTCATAGACCAGATACTGTCCTGGAACGTATTTAACCAGTTTGTAAGGACCTGTTCCGATGAGTTTCTCAGGAGGTGTAGAAACAGTCCAGGTTTCCATAAACTTTCCAGACTTTACAGCTTCTTCAAGGACGTGTTTGGGAAATATCGGCGCTGATAGCGAATAGAGAAGAGGAGCAAAGGGTTCAGGAAGGTCAAACTCAACTGTATATTTGTCTATCTTTTTAACTTTGGGTAGTTTCCCATCTATAAGGAACATATCCTTTGTAGAGTTAGGAATCTTGGGATTGAAGTAGATCTGGTTATAAGTGAAAACAACATCGTCAGCCGTGAACTCTTTTCCATCAAACCACTTAACACCTTTTCGAAGGTGGAAGATCCACTTTAGACCGTTGTCTTTGAATTCCCAGCTCTCTGCAAGAGCTCCTCTTGGCTTCAAAGTTTTCAGGTCAACTTCTGTTAAACCTTCAAAGAGCTCTCCAACGGCTTCTGTTGACGATGTTTCGTGAGCCATTACAAGGTTAAAAGTCTTTGGATCTGAAGAGGTAGCTGTGTAAAGTGTCCCACCGTAGCAACCTATTTGAAATGTGACATTATCAAGATTTACTGTTTTCCCAAGGTTGTAGTTTTCACTTTTTCCAGATGGTTCTGGAATGAAGAGGAGAGGAAGAAGTACTGCTGCGATAAAGCAAAAGAGGAAGATAGCTAAAGGCTTAAGGGTTTTCATTTTCCTCTTTACGATCCTATTGTATAGTTTGGCGTGATTTTATACGATGCTATCGTATAGGTCAATTTTGTCAAAAGAGAGTGTTTGAAAATTACCAGGACAACTAAAAAAGCCTATCCTCTCTCCCTATGAGAGCAAAGAAATT
>CAJXJV010000118.1 GCA_913055135.1 uncultured Desulfurobacterium sp.
ATACGGTCATCTTGTCGGTGATTACATTCTAAAGAAAATTGCGGAGATCGTTAAAGAAAACATCAGAAAAGACGATTTGGCTGTAAGATTTGGGGGAGAAGAAATACTCATAGTGCTTTACGATGCCGACAGAAATGAAGCAAAAGAGGTTTTTGAAAGGATAAGACGTCTCATAGAAAACTATGCGTTTAACTATGAAGGACAGGAAATACCAGTAACTGTGAGTATCGGTTATCATATGTTCTATCCTGCAGGCAAGAAGGATGTAAATATTGAAGAACTTATGGATTTTGCTGATAAAGCACTATACGAGGCAAAGTCATCTGGAAAGAACAGGGTTGTTAAGTACTGATTTCAATTTCCTTATTGCATCATCTATGTTTTTGGCTTCTACTGTTTTTTCCACTTCAGGAATCGATTGGCTGTAAAGTTTATCATAGTAGTTGATCATCAGCTCTTTGACAGCTTCCTTATAGCTTTGGGTTTTTATAAGTTCTCTTAATTTTCTGTACCTTTCATCACCTAATATCTTTCTTATCCTCTCAAGTGCCTCGAGGTAGGTTTCTGG
Organism: uncultured Desulfurobacterium sp.; assembly: GCA_913055135.1. Classification (GTDB taxonomy): domain Bacteria; phylum Aquificota; class Aquificia; order Desulfurobacteriales; family Desulfurobacteriaceae; genus Desulfurobacterium. The sequence continues at coordinate 569 of CAJXJV010000118.1, forward strand.
TGGAAATTCATTAACACCATAATCTTCCATTGAGATCTTTACTCTCTCTATCAATGGCATTGTTAGCTGAATTTTTTTTCCCTTTTCCATCGCTTTCCATAAAGGTTCGGGTATGAAAAGTCTTCCAATTTTCTTACTTTCACCTTCAATAAGGATATAAGGAGAACATTTAAGCTTTTCAAGTTCAACCCAAAGCAGAGAGTCAAACATTTTCTGTGAAGGTTGTTCTAAGCCTATTCCTCCAAAAACAGAACCCCTATGGCCTGCCAGACCTTCCAGGTCGATGACAGGATACCCTTCTTCCTTGAGCTTCCTGAGAATTCTCGTCTTTCCAACGCCTGTAGGACCGTAAAGGACAACCAGATTTACTTTCTGGCATATCTTTTCGAGTCTTTTTAAAATGTACTGTCTGAAAGCCCTGTAACCACCATGAAGTCTTGAAACATGAACACCTGCCACGTTGCAGATTGCAGCAACTGAAAGGCTTCTCATTCCTCCACGCCAGCAGTAAATGACAACGTTTTTATGCCTGTCTTTTATCTCCTTTATTTCTCTAACTATTCTGTGAAGTTTTGGTCCTACGAGCTCGAGAGCGTAAAGTCTTGCCTCTTTCTCTCCCTTTGAGTAGTAGATCTTTGAAATCTTTTCCCTTTCTTCCTTTGTAAAAAGTGGAACGTTCAAAGCACCAGGTATGTGAAACTCCTCAAACTCCTCTGCTGTTCTAACGTCCACAAATGTGAAACCCTTTTTCAGAGCTTCTTCAACTGTTATCTCTTTTACCAGTTCCATGGCGATCTCTAATATAGAACTTTATTACAGTAAATCCTCCAAAGGGACTGTTAAATCCAATTGCTTCTTCCAATTTTCTGTTTATAAATCCATCTATGGTTAAATTCAAGGTTGAGTGGATTTTATCCACTGCAATAATTTTATCCTTTAAAATCTCTCTGGCATATCTTGCCAGTTGTTTCACTTCATCAATAGTTAAAAAGTTAGCTGCTTTATAAACAGATTTTCTGTACAAGGAACGTAAGAATCTATAGAGTGAGAGAACAGAATATCTGTTTAAGAAAGCAACAACTACAGACTTTCTTGAAACTCTAACTGCTTCTAAGAAAGCTTTTCTTCTGTTTTTCATGAACTCCAGACTTGTTATAAAGAGAGTTGTGTCAACAGAGTTTGGCTTAAAAGGTAAAATTTCGGCATTACCAAGAACAAGTTTTCTTAGACCTTTTTCACGGGCAATCTCCAGCATATCCCTTGAAATGTCAAGCCCTATGGGTTCACTAAAACCTTCTTTTTTTAGAGTTTCCATCCATATACCTGTTCCGCATCCAACTTCCAGTAATGTCTCTTTCCTGTTTAAAACCTTTAGCAGTAATTCTTTCTCGAGTTCAAAGACTGTTCTGCCATAAGCTGTCTCAAAAAAACGGTCGTACTCCCTTGCTTTTTTTCCTGAGAAAAGATTTCTATTCTCCAAGAGCTTCCCTCCCTGTAATACCTCTTATTTTTAGTGTAGAAATAATGTCATCCATATCGCTTTTGGAAATTTTCACTTTTTCGTGGATTGCTTTAAGGGGATAAGGATAGCCTTTTACTGCAAAATGTTTTAAAATAGGAAACAGATCTTCTGGTTCTATTTGACTTTCTATCTTGTAAACGCTCTTTCCTCTTGGCAGTTTAACAAAGTAGGATTTGAAGGTAAATTTTCTAAGCTTTTCCTCAAATATTTGTGGAAATTTGAATTTCTTCTCTCTATGAATTTCCAGATTGACAGGTTCACTGTAGCCAACGGGGAGATTCACATAGTTAAGAACTGCAATATCAGGAAGAACAGTATCAAGAGCGTAGTTTCTCGAATCTGAACGTTTTGAAATCGCAACTATTTTTCCAGAAAAATCTTGGAGCAGCAGGTAGATTGAGTAGAGGTACTCCAGATACTCTAAATAGCCAGCTGCTACAGGAAAGTCCTTTCCTGTAGCAAATTTTTCTATTCTATTGTAGAACTTTTTTGAATTGATTTCAGTCAGTGAGAAGTTCTGAGAGAGCTCATTGAATAGTTTTTCAACCTTTTCTTTAATTTCTGTTTCTATTTCGTAGGAAAACACGGCAGGTCTTATCACCGAACCGATTATTGAGCCGTCAATAAAGAGGTAAGATACGCCTTCGGCAGACCTCAAAGTCTCTTTAACTTCCAGTATTCCCATGAGTATTCGGAGTCTTGCGTCAGAATACTCTTCAGGCTTCAAAATATCCACGTCCGCAAGGTAATTTTCTTCTCCTGTTTCTTTGCCATCTCTAAAAATAACGGAACCTGCACCTACGGCATAGAGGATGTAACCTGCAAACTCCTTTCTGTTTCTGCTCCCATCCACTGCAGAGACAAAATCGGGAATTTCTGGTTGCGGATCAAAAGAGTTCCATATCTCCTTTGCGGCTACCTGAAATCTTTTAATCTCCTGATTTGAAACTTTCAAGCTTCCTCTTTTTCGGTAAGCTGTTTCAATAAGAAGCCTTTTAATACTCACAATACCTCCAGAATGTTCTGATCTCTTTAAAAGCTTATATTATATTGCTCCATAAGGAGGTAAAGGTATGAGAAAAGTTCAGATTCTAATAGGCTTTATCTTGTTGCTTACTCTTTCTGGATTTGTAGTATACAAGGATTCGGATGAGAAAAAAAGTAACAGTATTTCTATTACCTTCGAGAAAAAAGAAAAAAAAGAGGAAGAAGAGAAAAAGATATTTCATGGAAAGCTTAATAAGCTTTTAAACGATTTCTCTTATCAGTACTTTCTTTTCAGACAGGCTACGGAAGAAAATGGAAGATATGTCTATCGTGATAAAGATATGACTGTAGTTTTTACTGTAGATCCTCAGTTCCAGAACTGTATTAAAAAAGAATTTAAACGACTTAAAGTAAAGTATGGAGCTTATGTAGCAATTGATGCTTCCAATGGAAAAGTCCTTGCAGCCGTCTCAAGTCTTGATTATCCAGATCTTACGTTTAAAAGAACCTTTCCAGCAGCGTCAACCTTTAAAATTGTAACTGCCGCAGCAGCGCTGGAGACAGGGATTGCTGACCTTGATACTTCCTTTGTTTGTGGTGGTCATGACGATTCCTGTTCTCCATCTGTGTGGTTGAATAGCCGCTACAAAGTGAAGAGGAACCTTAGAGATTCTTTTGCTCATTCTTCCAATCCTTTCTTTGGGAATTTAGGAAGGCTTATTGGAAAGGAGAAGCTTATTGAGTTTGCTCAAAAGTTTGGATTTAACAGGCCAGATTATGGATTTCCGTGGGGAATCCTCAGGGAACCTCTTGATGGGTATGATCTTGCTTTAATGGCAGCTGGTCTGGGAGAAACAAGGATTAGTCCTTTCCATGAGGCTTTAATGGCTCTTACCGTAGCAAACAACGGTGTTATGTTAAAACCATCTCTTGTTGAAAAAATTTACGATTCAGAAGGCAATTTACTCTTTTCATTTAAGAGGGAAGAGCTAAGCAGGGTTATTTCTCCATCAACAGCAGAAAAGATAAGAAGTATGATGATCTTAACCGTAAAGTACGGGACAGTTTCTGACAGAAAGTTTTTTAGAATGTTAAAAAGGAAATATCCTCAACTGATAATTGGCGGAAAGAGTGGAACACTATCCGAGTTGACGTATCCAGAAGGAAGATGTGAGTGGTTTACAGGATTTATGGAGTATGATGGTAAAAGAGTAGCTTTTTCTTCCCTTGCAGTTAATGGTAGTAAGTATTACATATCAGGTTACGAGCTGGGTGCTGTAGCGTCTATGGATTTTGTTAAACTTAACGGTGAATATGTGAAAAAGTAGTAAGAAGAAAAGAGTTTCTGGCTAAAGTGGTTTATGAAGATGAATCTTAATAATAGCTTTTCATGATATCAATCCTTGGGTTCCTAATATGGCTTTTATTTTTTATTCATTTTTCTTGCTATCTTAATTGTTTTTTTGAGTTTTTATGTGGTTTAAGACTCTGTAAGCACCTGGGCGGCTTTTAAGTACATTTTTACATCTATGGATAAAAGCAATCTCAGTACCAGTCAGATATGGACTTTGATTAAGGGGGACAATACTTTCTTAATTAATTTTCTTTTAAGTAAGGGTTACCTTGGGAGGTATGAATGAAAGCTGATAATAGAAAACTGACATCGGACGAGATACGTTCAAGAGAATTCACTAAAAAGATATTTGGGTTTGGATATGACCCAGAAGAAGTAGATACTTTCTTAATGCAGGTGGCTGATGCTTATCAAGAACTTGTTGAAGAACTTGAAAATCTCCGTAACGCTTATAAGCAAGTTGATAGAGAAGACTTAGTAGAAGATGCTCGTAAGAAAATAAAATTTCTTGTACAGG
>CAJXJV010000119.1 GCA_913055135.1 uncultured Desulfurobacterium sp.
TTTAGAAGAATTCCTTTCCAGCTACAACTTTGAGGAAGAAAAAGAGAGATTTACTCACGATGAATCACCCATAGAAGTTATACTATCTCAATATTTCGGCAGTTGCTAAAATCAAACCTGGGATATACAATTGGATATAAGATAAATATAGAAACGGAGGAGTTATGGCTATTACCAAAAAACTAATCAGTATGGACGAAACACTTGCCGACGAACTCTCCACTGTTTCGAAACTGCTTGGAATTACTCAGCGGGAAATAGTGGAGAAAGCCCTTGATTTTTATTTTGATTACTTAGATGTAGCTATTGCGGAGAAAATAAGCAAAGATATAAAAGAAGGCAGGATGAAAGTCTATGAAGCAGAAGAGGTTTTTAGGGAGTTGGGGATAGATGTATAGACTTCTATTCTCTGAAGTTGCTAAAAAAGACCTGGAAAAATTTACCATCGATGAAAGAATTTTTATTGCTGAAAAACTGAAATATCTTGCAGAAAACTTTGAGTTTCTTAAACAGACAAAGAAGGTAAGAAAGCTTAAAGGAAGTAGCAAATTTTATAGGTTTGTAATTGCCAGAAAAATAAGAGCCATTTTTGAAGTTAAAAACAATGAACTTATTATCCTGATATTGAGAGTGGGGAAACGGAAAGATGTCTATAAAGACTTATGATGCGTCAGTAAAAACTCTAATAGAAAATCCATTCAATAAATCGAACTTTGAAACCTTTCTGAGAACTGTTTTTGAATCTGCCGATTTTGGAACACATTTTTCCATAGATCTTCAAGAGTATCCTGAAAGATTCAGGAAAGCTATAAATAGAGCTGAATTCTTAGGGGAGTATGAAGATCCAGATAAAAACAAAATTCTCTTTCTGACCGTTGAACTTTGTAAAGAATCAACTCTTGAGAGAGCAAGGAAAACTCAAAGGGACTTTATAGCAAGGATTATAGAGGAATATAACGCTGAAGCCGCCATAGTAGCTTTTTACGTTCCTGATTCCGAAAACTGGAGACTTTCCTTCGTTTTTAAAACCTACACCTTTGACAGGTCAGGAGCTCTCAAAGAGGTTTCAACAACTCCTAAAAGGTTTTCCTTCCTGCTTGGAAAGAGAGAAGCTTCAAGAACAGCTTATCTTCAACTCAAAAGTCTAAAAGAAAATCCAAATCCAACCCTCAAAGAAATTTTAGAAACCTTTAGCGTTGAAAGGATAAACGATGAGTTTTTCAAGAGATACCTCTTATACTTTAAAAGCTTGTGGAAAACAATATACAATCAGATAAAGGAAAAGACAGAAAAACCTGAAAAGAAATCAAAAGAAGCTGCTCATCAGCTCTTAAACAGACTAACTTTTGTCTATTTTATTCAAAAGAAAAAAGAATGGTTTGACTTCCTTATGGAAGAAAACTTGATAGATTTTCTCGTTAGAGAATATAGAAACTTTATAGCTCAAAATCCTGATAAAAGAGAAACTTTTTATTCTGAATGGCTTAAACCTCTCTTCTTTTCAGCTTTTAATGGTAAAAGAGGAGAAATAAATTCAAAATATAGCTACCTTCCAGAAAATGTTAAAAAAGCACTGCTCGAAGCTCCATACCTCAACGGTGGACTCTTCGAAGAGAACGAACTTGATGAACTACCTTTCACTGTTCCAGATGAATTTTTCCTGAAAGAAGACCCTTACGGTAGAAATAATGAGGGGGTTATTCCATTCCTGAACAGTTATAACTTTACAATCGTTGAAGATTTAGAGGATGATAGAGATGTTGCAGTCAATCCTGAATTCATAGGAACTGTTTACGAAAAACTTGTTCATATTGATTCATCAAGTGCTTTGCAGAATCCTGAAAAAGAGATAGATACAGAAGGCATCCTTAAAGGTATTGTCTATACAAAAGAACCTGAAATAAGGTTTATGGTAACCCAATCCCTCATTTACTACCTCAAAAACAATACCAACCTTCCAGACGAAACTATTTACAGCTTTATTTTTGACGATGATTTTAAACCTGCAGATAGAAATGTTTTTGATACTTTAAAAAAAGCTCTCGACGAGCTAAAAGTTGTTGACCCAGCCTGTGGCAGTGGAGCATTTCTTGTTGGTATGGTAGATACCCTCTATAAGCTCTACGGAAAACTTTACAGGTTTGATCCAGAAACAAAAGAAAGTAATTATGCAATTAGAAAACAGATAATAGAAAACAACGTCTATGGCGTTGATGTAATGGAGTGGGCAGTAAGGATAGCAGAGCTCCGTCTCTGGTTATTCCTGATAGTTGAAGCCGACCTTGAACCTTCGCAAGTATTATTTAAACCTCTTCTTCCAAATCTTTCCTTCAAAGTAAGAGCCGGAGACAGTCTCATAGAAGAACTTGGAGAAATAGACTTTTCCATTTTAAGAAGTAAAAGACAGGAACTCTGGTCAAAACTCTCTATCTCAAAGCAATTAAAAGATAAAATTGGAAAACTTAAAAACAGAAAGTTAAGATATGCAAGGAATGAGACTAATGCTCCAAGAAAATGGGAAATTGAACAGGAAGAATTCAACCTCTTCAGAGAAATAGGAGAAGAGAAAATTAGAAAAATTAAAAAGGATATTAACTTCGAGAAACTGCGTAAACCTTCTTTTGAAAAAGACCTCTTCGGTAAGACTCAACAGAAAGAGCTGGAGCTTTTTGAAAAACAAAAAGAAGAAAAGATAAAACAGCTTGAAGAAGAACTAATGTTGTGGCAGAAAACAAAAGAAGCTCTTTCAAAAGGAAAGAGACCTTTCATCTGGGATATCGACTTTGTTGAAGTTTTCTATGGAGATAAAAACGGCTTTGACATAGTTATTGGCAATCCCCCTTATGTAAGACAGGAAAAGATAGCTCCACCCGATAAAAATGAAGAAGATTACAAACCTTCTGAATGGCGAAAGCTTAAAAAAGAGTATAAAGAAAAGCTTCAAAACATGGTTATTAACCTCTACGGTAAAGAGTATAAACCTGATGGAAAAGCAGACCTTTACGTCTATTTCTACTTTAAAGCTCTTAGCCTCTTAAACGAAAAAGGAACTCTTGCCTTCATTACCTCAAACTCGTGGCTTGACGTTGGATTTGGTAAATCTTTGCAGGAATTCTTCTTAAAAAGAACCAGAATCTACTCAATTAACGATAACCAGAGTAAGAGAAGCTTTAAAGAAGCGGACGTTAACACTGTAATTGTTTTCTCTTCCGCTCCAACAAATAGAAGGAAAGAAAAAGCAAACCTTGAAAACACTGCAAAGTTTGTAATGTGGAGAATACCATTTGACGAAGCAGTAAACAGCCAGAAGTTTAAGGAATATCTCCAGTTTATAGACAATGTAAAACCGAAAGTAGAAAACAAAGACCTAACTGAACTTGCTGAAAACGTTATTAGCACAGACGAATTTAGAGTTTTTCCAGTGAAACAAAAGGATTTACTGAAAGATGGCAGTAAAGATGGAAAGTATGAAGGCAACAAGTGGGGCGGGAAATTTTTAAGAGCTCCAGACATTTTCTTTACAATCCTCAAAAAAGGAAAAGGAAAGCTTGTAAGACTTGGAGACATTGCAGAAGTAAAGAGAGGATTTACAACAGGAGCAAACGAATTTTTCTACGTTGAGGATTTAACCGATAAACTCTCTGACAGCGAGCTTGAAAGAGTTGAAAATCTGAGAGGTTTCACTTCAGTTGAAGAGATAAAGAAAGCTGGACTTAGAATTATAAAACCAAGCAAGTGGGGAAAGAACGCAAAGGATTACAGGCTCTTTTTAATTGAAGAAGAATTTTTAAAACCCGTAATAAAAAGTCCAAGAGAACTTAAAACGATAGTTGTAAAGGAAGAGGATTTAAAGTATAGAGTCTTTATGTGCAATAAGACCGGAAAAGAACTCAAAGGAACTTTTGCTCTTGACTACATAAAGTGGGGAGAAAAGCAAGGATTTCATAAGAGACCAACTTGCAGGAGTAGAAAAGAGTGGTGGAGTTTGAGGGACAGGAAAATAGCTCTATATCATTTTAATTACCTTATACATGAAGTTGGAACTACCTATATTAGGAAAGTTTATTGTAGTGATAATTTCCATGACATTTACACAAGTTTTTCTTTAGCAAATTATCTAAATTCTTCTGTCTGTTGGCTATTTCAGAATATTGCTTTACGCTCAAACTTTGGAGACGGACTTGGAAAAATTCAAACTTATGAACTTGAAGATCTATATGTTCTTTTTGACAATAATGAAAATGAACTTTCAGATAACCCCATTCGCTCCATCTTCACCGAACTTGGCTTTGATCCAGACAAACCAATAAGAGAACAAGAACCCAACCCACTCCCCGACCGCAAGGCACTTGACAATATAGTCTTTGACGCCCTCGGCTTAACCGAAGAAGAACGCAAAGAAGTCTATTACGCCGTTGCAGAGCTTGTTTATAATAGACTCAATAAAGCAAGGAGTGTACGATAGAGTAAAATCTGATTTAAAGAGGAGGTTCAAGCAGTTGCTGATCAATGAACATTAGCATACATTTCTAAACTGCAATTGACATTCTTAACTGCACAATAAAGCAAGATTCAAGAATTAAAGTGGAGAAAACTGGATGATAACCCTCCAGTGCAGACTTGAATTCAAAACACCAGAAGAGGAAAAAGAGGTTTTCACACTCATGCAGAACTTCTCATCCTGCACAAGATACGCATACAACAGACTCCTCGAAGGAGTAAGCAGAAAAGAACTCAAAAAACACTTACAATCAGTATTCCCTCTCAATTCAAGATACTGTGACGATGCCATTATGAAAGCCAATGAGGTTCTAAAAAGCTGTAAGGAAAGAAAACAGAACCCTAAGAAAGTCATATTCGGAACCAGAAAACTGTTTGAGAAACT
>CAJXJV010000120.1 GCA_913055135.1 uncultured Desulfurobacterium sp.
TTTGCTGTTTTCAGGTTAATCCCTATCGGGAGGGTTGTCTGTTCACTGTGGCGATGTGGAGGATTTTCTTTCTGAGTTTTTGAATTAGAACCTTCTCGTCAAGGTGGCTAAAATCCGAAACTCCAAGAATTTCGGTAAAGTTGTCGTTTTCTATGATGTATTCTATAAGTGCCGATTCGTAAATTCTCCAGCTTCCTTTTGAGTTCTTCTTCTTTATCTTGAAACCTCGCAACTGCCCCGTATAAAGGAGATACCTTATCTGGGATTTTGAACAGTTGAGAACTCTGGCAGCCTGAGAGACTGTGTAAACCCTCGTAAAACCCCCTGCTTTTTTCAACTCTTTTATCGTGTCTTTGAGTATTCTGTATCCTTTTACTACTTCACCCCTTTCAAGGTGGTCGATTGCAAGTTCAATTCTTTCTGAGACCGGATCGATTTGCATGGCTGTGTCCTTTCGACTAAAGCCTTCCGATTAATTGTTTCACTTTTTTTATACTCCGTCTGTTCACTGTGGCGACTTTGTGAGTCTCAAATCTTCTCCTGTGACTGTTCTGACTTCACACATTTCTAAAAGCCTCGAAATGAGAGGTTCTTCTTTGAGGAAGTGAGCAATTACTCTGAAATTGGCGTTGCTGGTTATGAAAAGTAATTTATCTTCATTGTAGGCATGGTAAATCGTTTCCACCACAAGTTTTCTTTCCCATTCCCCGAGGTTTGGATTCAGGTCGTCAAGGAGAAAAGAGTCGTACAACCAGATTAACTTTTTGTATTCAAATACATCTCCGAGATTTTGAAGGGGAACGTAAAGAGGAAGGTTTACCTTGTAGTTTCTCAAAAGAAATGCTATTTTCAGAATGCATGCAAAAGTTTTCCCTACTCCCGCCTTTCCGGATAGGAAAACCCCCTTCTTTACGGAGAGGACAGCCTTCAAAGCCTCTGTCCTCTCCTTCTCTTTCATAATTGCAGTTATGTATTTCCGGGGAAATCTCCCCTCTTTGAGCCTTTTAACTACTTCCTCTTTACTTCGTGGCTTTAAGAATCTAATAACCCCTGTTTTTGTGAAAACAAAGTAGCAACTTTCCTGTTCGTAAATCATTGAATCGGGGAACCTTCTTTCAAGCTCAGAAAGGCTTTTTGCCACAAGCATTTACCACCTCAAAATTCGAGTTCTCCGTCATTTACCTGACCTGTATAGTATTCAAGACCCCTTTCGTTCTCGGTTGTGGTCCACTTTTTCTGTTCTGTGTCGGAAATTCCTTTCCACCGTGGGAGAACGTAGCGAAACTGAACTATTCCTCTGTCTCCGAGTAGTTTTTTCTTCCAGCCGATGAGTTTAGGGCTTGCATCTTTGAAGGCTTCGTATTCCATTTTCAGGTCTTCAACATCAAGGTTGTTGTTTCTGTAAATCTTTATGAGGTCTTTGAAGTGTCTTCCTATTACCTTTCTCGGTTCTCCGAATTTGTAAAACTCCGGAGGTTTCCCGTTCCATAGGTTTTCATACCAGAGGATTAGCTCTCTTACTTCCGGTTCTCTTTTTTTCTGCCTTTTCTTTTCTATGGATTCCTTTAAGCTTCCTTCCGTTTCTTTCAGGGTTCTGTACGCCTTAACTATTTCGCCTTCTTCAAGGTGTTTTATTGCCGTGCTTATCCGTTTTAAAACTGTGTCAGCTCGCATATCCAGCCTCCTTTAATCTCTGAAGTTTCCATCTGACCGAATAAACAGTTCTGCCGAGTTCTGTGGCTATTTCTCTGCAACTCTTTCCTTTTTCTTTCAGTTTTCGTAGAATTTCGATGTCTTTTTCTGTCCACTCTTTGTATTTGTTGACTGCGGTCGAATCGGCAGAGTGCAGGTAGTTCTTTACTCTTTCTCTCGTTTTCTCTTTGCTTCTTCTGGTCTTTGCCTTTTCGTAACACTTTTTTGAGCAATATCTATCCTGTTCTCCTCTCTTTGAAATGAAGGGTGTCCCGCAGACGGGACAGGTTTTGATTCCCGAATAGTGCTCCTTCCAGTCATCGGCATACTTTTTGAGTGCAAATACCGGAGGATCATCGTTCACCTTCACGATAAGTCCGCAGGTTACCCAGCTGTAAACGGCAGACTGGACTTTGTTCCTGACGTAGTTCTTCCCTAAAAATTCCCACTCTTTAAGGAGAACTTCAACTATTTCGCTCAGCTGAAAAACTTTTGAGTCCTCTATCACTATCCAGATGTCGCTTTTTCTCATCTTAAATCCCCTCCGCTGCTGCTTCAAGGAATACTTTCAGGTCATCGTGGGTCAGTTTTTCAAGGTTTTTCTTCCGTGCGAGGTAGAGTGCAACGTCAAGCTCTCCCGTGGTAATTCCTTCTTTCTTCAAGACAGGCGTAAGGAGTTCGGAAGCTTGCGGAGTGTATCCGTGTTTTTTCAGAAGGAGTGCCACGGTTTCGCTGTCTATGGGAGCTATCTGCTTTCTTACCAGGATTCTCCTTACGATTGAATGGTAGGCAGGGTAGAGGTATTTTGAGAGGTTCTCGTCTCCTAAAAAGAGGTAGATGAAGTCAAGTTCTTCTGATAGGTCCTTCAGGATTGACAGGAACTTTTTCTTTGCAAATAGCCTCTGTGCTTCGTCAATTACAAGAAGGTAAATCCCTCCTCTGTGCTTTACCGTTGCCTTGATAAGGTCAAGTGTCCCCAGGAGACTTCTGTCAGGTCCGACTTCAATCGCAAGTGCTATGCTCTTTACAAACTGGGTGTCTGTGATGTTCCTTTCGGGAAATTTGAGATACCTGACTCTTCTGTCTTTCCTTGAGATGGAGATTGCTGCTTTTGTCTTCCCGCTCATCCAGACTCCCCACATTGCACCGTGTAGCGGTTCTCCCCTTTCCTGGTAAAATTGGATTAACTTTTTGATGGTCAGTTCCATTGCAGACTGGACATGTGTCCGCATCGCTCACCTCCTATTCAAAGTCTTCGAGGGTCAACCTTTTGGGTTGGCTCTCTTCTTCTTCGAGGGTTGTTTCTATGGAAATTTCATTCAGGAAGTCGGTTTCAATTTTTTCAATGACAATCGGTGCTTTTTCCCTTTCTCCTTCATTTTCTATTAGCTCTTCAATCGTTACGGCAGGAACTTTCTCCCTTTGAAGTTTTGAAAGTTCTTCCCTTAGCTTCTTCTCTCTCTTGTCTATCCTCTTTGAGCGTAGTTTCTCCTGCCTGAATTCAACTGTGGTCTCTATTCCTTTCGGCGGTTTTGAGAAGAGCCTTGCAATTCCTATGAATTCACCTGTCGATTTTGAATAGACTGCAACCTGCGTAAGGTCGTGGAGAAATCTGTGAACAATGACTTTTTCTCTTTTCTTTGGATAGTTGAGTTGATAAATGAGGTTGTCTATCTGGATTTCGTTGTCTTTAAGGGTTCTTTCCTTGATTTCAACAAATGCGGTTTTTATAACGGTTTCATCAATTTTTCTTGAGTATCCTTTGAAAAGTTCGGCAGGGATTATCTTCCTATCAAGGTGTTTGAAGTCGTGGTAGTTCCTGTTGTAGCTTTCAACTGCAAGTTGTGTTAGTTCTTCTATGGTTTCTGCATTTCTTCTGTGAAGTCTCAGGTAGCTTTTGAGTTCCTTGATTACAACTTCAATGATTTTCTGGTTGGGTCTGTTGGGATACGTGTTTGTGAGAGTTACTCCCAACTTTTCAAGTCCGCTTTTTATTAGCTGGCTTTTCAGGATTCCCTCGTTATCCGTTTTTACGGCTTTTGGAAGTCCGGCTTTCTGGAAAATTTCAACAAGGTAAAGTGCAACTTCCATCGAGTTGAATGCTTTGTTGTAGTGGTTTACTCCTTTACCTTTTTCTTTGTTTTCAATTATGAACGGAGGGAAAACAAATCCCGTGTAAAGGTCGAATGCAAAAATCAGAGCGTAGTTCTTTCCTCCGAACTCGTAACCTGTGAGGTCAACTTCAAGGAATTCGTGAGGTCTTACAACCGCTCCGTAAGAGACTTTTGTGTTAACTCCTCTGCTTTTCCTTTTGTATATGAATTCTTCCCAGTTCTTTCCGAGCCTTCCCACCACTATTGCTTTTACTATCTGTCTGAATCTGTGGTAGCCAATTGAGATTCCAGCCATTTCCAGTTCTACCTGTAGTGCGTGATAGACTTTTGCAAGAGGAAGGTATCTGTCGTGTCCTTTTTCTTTTACCTTGTAAAAGAGGAGTTCGAGTAGTTTTTCGTAGAGTCCCGCTTCTTCAAGTTTTCTGATGTATTGAAGGAGTTTGAACTCTCTTTTTTCCTTTTCTCCTTCTTCACTTACCCACCTGTGAACTGTGGCTATTGACTTTCCTAAAATCTGGCATATCTCTCTTATGGAGTATCCTTTTTCCCTTAGCTCTTTTGCTTTTTCTTTGAGTTTTTTGTTTTCCTTCATTTCTTTCCTCTTTTCACTTTTCTTGAAATAGCCCGCACAGGGCGGGCGAAATTTAGGAAAGTGTTGAAACAGGTCGAAATACAGTCACAAGACCCGATTTGGATTTAATCTCCTCGCTGGTCTTGATGAAGATATACTCCTCGTTGAGCTTTAAGCTCTTCACATACCAGACGAGTCTGGATTTATCTTCCTTTACTCCTCCGTTTCGAATGAATTCGGAAACAAGCTGATTGACTTCTTCTGTCGTGTAATCTCCGTCAAACCTGAAAGCATTAACAAACGGCAATCTTCTATAACAAGCCCACATGACTAACTCTCCTTTGTTGAACCATTGAGCTTTTTAAGTTCATCTATAAGCTGGGAAGCTTCTTTGACTGTCAGTTCTTTTGAGGATTCTTTACCATACCTGGTTTTGATTACCTGGTGAAACTTCTCTATGTAATCCTTTCCCCACA
>CAJXJV010000121.1 GCA_913055135.1 uncultured Desulfurobacterium sp.
TGACGTATCAGAAGAAGAAACCCCAGAGGCTTTTAACAAATACAAGTTTCCTTTCTGTGATGTTATAGACGGTGAAATCAAGATAGTTCCAAAAGCCGTTTCCGCCGGTATTGGCTATCTGAATGGTGCAAGAGGCGTAAAAGTAAATGAATCCCTTGCCAGAGTGGTAAGAGGAGTTTTTGAGAAGCTAAAAGAGCGTATAGAGAAAGGTAAAGAGAAGAAAGACTTTTCAGACGGAGGTCCCGACATGACTTTTGAAGAACTTATGAAGAAATACGAAGAACTCCAGGAGAAACTCAAAAAGGCGGAAGAAAAGGCTGAATTTGCCGATAGCCTGAAAGCCGAACTTGAAACCTACCGCAAGGCTTTAAAAGAGCAAAAGAAAGAGCAACTCAAAAAAGCTATGGAGGGCAAAGTTCCAGCTGACAAAATCAAGCTCGCTCTGGAATTTGCAGACAAAGTAGATGTTGCAGACCAGAAGCTGGAATTTTCCGACGAGAAAAAGAGAGACCTCTTTGACGTTCTAACTGAAATTTTCTCCTCTCTTCCAGAAGTAAAAGGGCTTGATGGTGAGATGGCTTTTGGTGATCCAGCTAAAGATGACGTAAATCTCGCCCAGTTAATGCTTGAAAAACTTTAAGGAGGATTGAGATATAATTTCCGCTTAGATAGAACATTCCCTGGAGGAAGAGTGGAAGAGTTTCTCATTGCCATTCCTGCCAGAATTAGCTCCACGAGACTTCCAGAAAAACCTTTAAGGATTCTCTGTGGTAAACCATTAATCGGCTGGGTTGTTGAGTCTTGCCTGAAAATAACAAAAAACGTTTTAGTTGCAACAGATGATGAGAGAGTTAAAAAAGTGGCAGAAAAGTTTGGAGCAAAAGCAGTGATAACATCTCCAGAACATCTCAGTGGTACAGATAGAGTATTTGAAGCTGTAAGGGATTTGGATTTTAAATACATTGTGAACGTTCAGGGAGATGAACCTTTTGTGAAACCTATTCATGTTTTACCTGTTGTGAAAGCCCTTAGAAACGGTGAAGAGTATGCAACTATAGCAGTAAGATTTGAAGACGAAGAAGAGGTGAAGAATCCAAATAATGTAAAAGTCGTGGTGGATAAAAACTCTCATGGGATTTACTTTTCAAGGAGTGTAATTCCCCATCCTCGCGATGGTAGAATTGAAACTGGGAATTACCTAAAACACATAGGGATATATGGATACACAAAAGAGTCCTTACAGAGATTTGTTTCCTGGGAAGGAAGTTTTTTAGAAAAAACAGAGAAACTGGAACAGCTCAGAATTATTGAAAACGGTTACAAAATTCATGTTTCTATAGTGTCAGAAGGAACTTTTGGAGTTGATACGGAAGAGGATTTAAGGAAAGCTGCTGAAAAAATAGAGAGAGGAGAGGTCTAATGGCTTCAAAGTTGATTTTTGTAACTGGAGGAGTTCTCTCTTCTATAGGAAAAGGGATTACCGCTTCTTCAATTGGAACACTTTTAGAGAGTAGAGGATTTAAGGTAACCATTCAGAAGCTTGATCCTTACCTCAACGTTGATGCTGGAACTATGAATCCATACCAGCACGGAGAGGTTTACGTTACGGATGACGGCGCTGAAACTGACCTTGACCTTGGTCATTACGAAAGATTTACAAAAGCAACTATGAAGAGAATTAACAATGTTACTTCAGGGCAGATCTATCAGGAGATAATTCAGAAGGAGAGAAGAGGAGAGTTCTTAGGAGGAACTGTACAGGTAATTCCCCACGTAACAAACCTGATAAAAGAGAAGATAAAGCAGTTGATGTCAGCAGATGTTGACGTAGTTATCGTTGAGGTTGGAGGAACTGTTGGTGACATAGAAGGACTACCCTTCCTTGAAGCGATAAGGCAGCTTGGAGCAGAAGTCGGCAGGAGCAACGCAATCTACATTCATGTTACCTACGTTCCATACGTCAAAGCTGCTGGAGAGCTAAAGACAAAACCGACACAGCATTCTGTTAAGGAGCTCCGCGCCATAGGTATTCAGCCAGACATAATTGTCTGCAGGGCTGAACGTTCGATTCCTCAGAGTGTCAAAAGAAAAATTGCACTCTTTGCAAACTTAAAGGAACACGAGATTATAACTGCCAGAGATCTCTCTACTATTTATGAAGTTCCTCTTGTGCTTCAGAAAGAGAAGATTGATGAGTTAATAGTGGAGAAACTTCAACTTCCAGCATCTCAGGAAGCCAGACTTGATGACTGGAAAGAAATTGTCAACCGGATAAAGAAACCATCAAGAGGTGCAGTAAAGATTGCAATCGTTGGAAAGTACATTGAGCTTCCAGATGCTTACAAGAGCATAATAGAGTCCTTTGTTCACGCCGGTGCTGCAAATGACGTTAAGGTCGAGATTAAGTGGGTAAGTGCCGAAGAGCTTGATGAAAGAGAGCCAGAAGAATTCCTTTCGGACGTCTGCGGGATTCTTGTCCCCGGCGGATTTGGAGAGAGAGGCGTTGAAGGAAAGATAAAAGCTGTAAAGTTTGCAAGGGAAAACAAAATTCCATTCTTTGGAATATGCCTCGGAATGCAGTGTGCCGTCATAGAATTTGCAAGGAACGTTGCAGGTCTTGAGGGAGCCCACAGTGCGGAGTTCAGTTCAACAACACCGTACCCCGTAATAGACCTCATGGAAGAGCAGAGAGGAGTGGAAGAAAAAGGCGGGACGATGAGGCTTGGAGCCTATCCTTGTGTTCTGAAAGAGGGAACTTTCAGTTTTGATGCCTATGGAAAGAAAGAAATATCCGAGAGACACAGACACAGATACGAGTTTAATAACCAGTTCAGAGAAACTCTTGAAAAGGCAGGTCTTGTGATTGCCGGAACATCTCCAGATGGAAAGTTAGTTGAAGTTATTGAGATAAGAAATCACCCATGGTTTGTTGCAGTCCAGTTTCACCCGGAATTTAAGTCAAGACCAAGAAGTCCACATCCACTTTTTGTCAATTTTGTAAAGGCTGCAAAGGAGTTAGAGGAACAGTTTGGATGTTAAGAAACTTCCTGCAAAAGCTATAACAACCATTGGGATAGGCTCGGTCTATCCCATCTATTTTCCTGAAAGTATTGAGGAGCTTAAATCAATCCTGAAAAGTGAAAAAGTTTACATCCTTGGTGGTGGATCAAATACAGTTCTTCCAGAGAGAATAGAGAGTAAACTTGTAAGCCTCAAAAAGTTCAAAAAGGTTGAAATTAAGAAAAATTCAATAGTTTTAGGAGCAGGCGTGTCTCTTCCTGAAGTCCTGAAACTTCAAATCAAAGAAAAGTTCTCCCTCTTTGAATTTCTGGCAGGAATTCCGAAAGCAACCGTTGGCGGACTTGTAGCCCAAAATGCAGGAGCTTTTGGAAAGGAAATAAAAGACTTTTTAGTAGAAATTAGCTTTCTCGATGTAAACACACTGGAAGTTGTAATCTTGAAGGACTTTACAGAATTCTCCTATAGAAAGTCTCCATTTCCAGGGAAAGGAGTTGTCCTACAGGCAGAATTCAGAATAAAGAGAGATAGAAACGTAAAGGAACAGATAGAGCACTACGTAGCTCTACGGCTTTCAAAACAACCTCCTTTTTACCTGCAGACGGCAGGTTCAACTTTTAAGAATCCTCATGAGGGTTCTGCTGGGAGACTTTTAGACCTTGCCGGATTAAAAGGATTCAGAATCGGTGGAGTGAAGTTTTCTGAAGTTCACGCAAATTTCTGTGTGAATGAGGGAGGAAGCTTTGAAGAGTTCAAAGAACTAATTTCTACTGCAAAAATGAAAGTCAAAAAGAAATTTAACGTTGAGCTTGAACTGGAAGTGAAAATTCCTGATTAGCGGTTATAATTCACTACCAACAAATATTTTAATTAAAGAAAAGTTTGGATTAGAATAAAAAGAAGAATAAAAGAAGCGATGTATATCAAAGCTATACTTCCGTAAGAACGTTTGTATGATTTGACTACATTTCCATAGTTTGGGGAGAGTTTACTCTCTGGAAGTCTATTTTTTAGCTCTTCAAGCAGTTCTCGGAAATTCTCTGTTGAATCATCCACTACTGCAATGTTGCCATCTTTATCTGCTATAAATAGGAAATATCTTCTTCCTGCAGAGACAGAAACTTCAGAGATTTCGTCCCATTTAAATTCTTTTTTTCCTGTTATACCAAAAACCTTTATACCGGTGTCATCGATAACTACCTTTTTCTTCAAAAGGAAGAAAAAATAAACGGCAACAGGAATTATCAGGAGAATCATAATCAACGATTTGAAGGAAAAGCCACCAAACTTGTAAACAATTGTTCCAAAGAAGAGAGTATAACTAAGAACCAGAAGAGTGTAACCTAAGAAAGTAAACTTGTCAGTCCTAAACACTTTTTCAGCCATTTAAGAGCTCCTCTACAGCTTCTTTAAACCTTTTAAGTCCTTCTGCTATGTTCTCCATAGAGGTTGCGTAGGAAAGTCTCAGATATCCTGACATTCCAAAAGCACTTCCTGGAACAACAGCAATCTTTGCCTTTTCAAGGAGATAGTCTGCAAGCTGGAAGTCATCCTTTAATCCGGATTTCTCTATGAGTTCTTTCACATTTGGAAATGCGTAAAATGCTCCCTTTGGAAGGAGGCACTTTACCATAGGAATTTCGTTGAGTTTTTCAACCATGTAGCGTCGTCTCTCATCAAAAGCTTTAAGCCACTCTTTTAGAAAATCCTGAGACCCTGTTAGAGCTACTACTGCAGCTTTCTGAGCAATGGAGTTTACGTTTGATATGGACTGAGAGTTAATCTTTATCATTGAGCTTATTATCTCTTCTGGACCGGCGGCATAAC
>CAJXJV010000122.1 GCA_913055135.1 uncultured Desulfurobacterium sp.
ACAATCCTTGCTGCTACAAGTCCTCCAGTGCAGCTTTCAGCAGTTGAAAGCTTTAATCTTTTTTGCAAAAGGAGCTCTTTAAGTTCAAACTCCGGTTTCATCACATTCTCCTAACAAAAGTTATAATTTCTATCGCAACTATCTTACCATTTCACGGAGGAGATATGTTTTCCCTTCCAGAACATATAAAGAAGGTTCACGTTTATGAACCGGGAAAGCCTGAAGAAGAACTCAAAAGGGAACTTGGTTTAAAAGAGATAGTCAAACTGGCATCAAATGAGAATCCTCTGGGTCCTTCTCCTGCAGCCGTAAGAGCAATAATTGAGGATCTAAAGAACTTAAACAGATATCCTGATGGGAATTCCTACTATCTTAAAAGAGCTCTTGCAGAACATCTTGGAGTTGGGATTGAAAATCTCTTTGTCGGTCTTGGCTCAAACGAAGCTTTAGACATAATCTCAAGGGCATATCTCAGGCCGGGACTCAACGCCGTTTATAGTGAGAAATCCTTTGCAGTCTATCCGATAGTTGTTCAGCTTGCAGGTGCTGAACACAAGGTCGTAAAGGCAAAGGACAATTACTACATGGACTTAAAAGCCCATCTTGATGCGATTGACGAAAAAACAGCAGTTGTTTTCCTTGCAAATCCGAACAACCCAACTGGAACAGCATTTTCAAAAGCTGATTTTGAAGCTTTTCTGAGGGATTTCCCGGATGACGTTTTGCTGGTACTGGATGAAGCTTACTACGAATATGCCGTTGGAGCTGGATTTGACATAGAAAACGGTGTTGAATACATAAATGAGAAAAACATTGTTGTAACGAGAACTTTTTCAAAGATTTACGGTCTTGCAGGATTGAGACTGGGTTACGCAGTTGCAAAGAAAGAGATAATTGACGATATGAATAGGATAAGACAGCCTTTCAACGTCACAAGACCTGCTCAGGTTGGAGGAGTTGCAGCCCTTGAAGATAAAATGTTCATAAAACACTCTCAGGTTGTAAACGAGGAAGGAAAAAAGTATCTCTACGAGCAGTTTGAAAAGTTAGGACTTGAATACGTTCCAACTTATGCAAACTTTATTCTTGTGAAAGTTGGATTTCCAAGCAGAGAAGTGTTCAAGAGGCTTCTCCAGAAAGGTGTAATAGTTAGAGCAATGGACGGTTACGGATTCAGCGACCACATAAGAGTTACGGTAGGAACCATGAGAGAGAACATATTTTTTATAAACAAGCTAAGAGAGGTTTTAGAGGAACTCCGGAGTACTCAGAAATGAGAAAGTTGTTTCTACTTGCAATTTTTCCTTTGATTTTTTCGTTTACCTCTTGCTCCTGTAAGTGGCAAACGAAAATGGAAAAGGAAGTGCTTAAGATTACCGGTGGAAGATTTACAGTCAGCGTTTATAACGGTGGAAAACTTGTTACAACTTACAAGGGTAATGGATACGTTTGGTTTGAGATGGATAAAAACGGTAGGCATACGGGAGTTGTTACTTTTAAGGATGAAAGGGGGCACATAATTAGAGTTGGTGGATTTGGTGGAGTAGTAGTCGTTGACTATCAATAAGAGGAGAAAAAGTTGAAGATAGCTCACATTTCGGATACTCACCTTGGTTACACTCAGTACAGGCTCCCTGAAAGGAAAAAGGATTTCTTTTTAGCCTTTGAGAAAGCAGTTGACAGAATTATTGAGGAGAGAGTTGATCTTGTTATCCATACCGGAGATCTTTTTGAGAGCTATCAACCGGATATGGTAACTCTCTCAAGGTGTATCGGTGTCCTTCAGAAAATTAAAAACGCCGGGATTGAATTTATCGCCATTACTGGAAACCATGATAGGGTTTTGAGAAGAGGAACAATTCCGCCTCATAGAATTCTTGAAGACCTTGGACTTCTGAAATTGATTGATCCATACGGCACGTTAAGAATGGATGGTCTTTTGATTGCGGGATTCAGATATTTCCCTAAGAGGATTCTTCAGCAACTTAAAACCTCTTTCCTTGAAGAACTTTCAGAAGAGGCGGAAAAAAACAGGTATTCTATTCTCATGTTTCATCAGGGTATTGGTCAATATCTACCCTACGAAGAGAGTTTTGAGATGGAGTTTTCAGACCTGCCGAAGAACTTCAACTACTACGCCGGTGGACATATTCATGCATTTGTAAAAGAGGATTTCTACGGTGGAATCTTCAGTTATGCCGGTTCCACAGAGTTCAGAACAAAAAGAGAGGTTATTTCAGGTAGAAGAGGATTCAATATTGTTGAACTGGAAGCAGGTGATTTGAAAAGAGTGGAAATTGAAGGTTTAAGACCTTTTGAAGTTCTAAGAGTTTCTGAAGATAACGTTGAAGAGAAGCTGAAGGAACTCGCTCAAAGGGTGGAAATTTATGAAATTCCTCCCGTTGTCCTGATTGACTACATCTACAGATCAACAGATGTGGACGTATTCAGGAAAATTCTCGAAGAGATAGAGAAGAAAGCTCTTTATCTCAGAATAAACAAAAGGAAGATAACTGAGGAATCAACAGAAATAACAGGTGGAGATGGAAAGCGATTTTCAGAATTCCTTGCTGAGTTTTTAAAAGAACAGAATCAGGGAGAGAAAGTTATCAGCTTAGCTGAAGAAGTAATTGAATCTCAAATGGATCACATAGAAGAAATACTCAAAGACTTTGTAAAGAAGGAACTGGGAAGAGATTGGAGAGAGGTGGAAAAGTATCTGCAGGAAAGCTCTTAAAGAGTATATTCTTAGACCTGTTGTTTCCTGAATACTGTGTTGCCTGTGGTTCTTTTCTCATTCTGGATCACCGTTACATAGCCTGTAACGAGTGCTGGGAAAGCTATTTCAGAGAATTTAAAGACAAAAAGTGTTTAATCTGTGGTTATCCTCTTAGGTTAAAGCCAGGACTTGAAACCGTTTGCAGAGAATGTCTTGAATCGGGAAGGACTTTCTACTTTGACGGTGTTAACTACTTTGGAGTTTACAGTGAGCTGATAGAACTCTCAATAAAAGCACTCAAGTTTGAGAAGAGACTTCCTGTGGGCTGGGAAATCGGCAGGACAATTGAGAACCATTTGAGGAGTTACATTAGAGAAATAGACGCTGAAATTGTTGTACCCGTTCCGTTACATCCTGAAGAGTTGAAAGAGAGAGGGTTCAATCAGTGTGAGGAGATTTTAAAAGGAGCTGGAATATCCTTTTTCTCCCTTGTTGAAAAGGTTTATAACACAGAAAAACAATCATCTTTACCAGCAAACAGGAGAAGGGAAAACATTAAAGGTATATTCAGAGTTACAGGAAACGTTAAAAGTAAAAGAGTTCTCATTTTTGATGATGTTTTTACAACGGGATCTACCGCTAACGAAATTGCCAGGGAATTAAAGGGGAAAGGAGCTTCAAAAGTCTTCGTCTATACTGTTGCCAGAAGCATTTAAACTTTGACCTTCCTGAACAAAAAGAGATAGCCAGCTGTCTGGTAGGTAGTATTTTATCAATTGTGTCTCGCTAAGATTCCGGAGGCGACCTCCCCCATAGATTTTATAAGTCGAAAAACCACCAAAAAGGAGGAGGTCACCATGAGAGACACAAAACTCTCTCATGAAGATTTTAGGAAAGAGATTCATAAGGTGGCAAGAGAGTTGATACAAGAATTTACGAAACAACTTTTTGAAAGACTAATGCTGGAAGAAAGGGAAATGTATCTTGAGGAAAACGTCCATACAAAAGGAAATGGTTATTACGAAAGGAATCTGATAACACCACAAGGAGAAATAAAAGGACTTAAAGTGCCTCGCACCAGAGATGGAAATTTCAGACCTGCTTTATTACCTCCACCACGACAGAAAGCGATGATAGATATTGGAGAACTCATTACCCTACTTTTTGTAGCTGGAGTAAGCACGAGAAAGATAAACAAAATACTTGAAACCTGGTATGGTATTCATTATTCACCTTCAAGCATTGCAAGGCTCACAAAAGTTACGGAAGAAGAGATAGAGAGATGGAGAAACAGACCATTAGAAGAGACATACCTGTTTATATTTGTAGATGCCACTTTCTTAAGCATAAGAAGAGGAACAACAGCGAAAGAACCTGTATATGTGGTAATGGGAATAAGAGAAGACTGGACAAGAGAAATACTTGGCTTCTACGTTTTTGCTGGAGGAGAATCTGCCTTCCTTTGGAGGGAAATAGCAAACGATCTTTACAGGAGAGGGGTGAGAAAAGTAGAAATGTTCATAGGAGATGGACTTTCTGGATTGGAAGAAGCTTTGAGGGAGATATTTCCCGGAGCTGATTTTCAACATTGTGTTGTTCACCATATGAGGAACTGCTTGAAAGGGGTCAGGAAGAGGGATAGAGAAGGGTTAGCAGAGGACATGAAAAAGATATTTAGGGCAAAGAACAGGGAAGAGGCTTACAAAGAGCTTATGGAGCTGAAGGAAAAGTGGGGGAGCAAATATCCCAGTGTGATAAAGAGCACGGAAAGGAATTTTCACTGTTTAACGGCATTTATGAAATATCCTGAAGGTATAAGGAGATTTATTTACAGTACTAACAGCATTGAGAGGAGGATGAAGGAAATAAAAAGGAGAACGAAAGTAATAGAGCAATTTCCTGGGGAAGGTAGTGTATTGAAGTTGCTTTACTATTTGCTGAAAGAGGAGAATGATAGATTGCGTTCACGGACTCTACCTTGCAAGGATGAGTGGGAAAAGTTCGTTAAATCAAGGGGTAATGAGGTCGCCGCTGGGAGACACACTTGACGAAACACTGCCCTATCTCTAAGGTCTTTAAGTAAATTAACTAAGTTAGTCTTATACTTAACTACTC